>JBAYJG010000082.1:0-10933 GCA_041665225.1 Bacteroidota bacterium | reverse complement strand
TATTATTTTTCTTCAATCGTTTCAGGAATGAAAAGCTTTCGGCAGGAAAGCCTTCAAAGGGCGGGAAATGTTGTTCGTCTAATTCTTTTAGCATAGTGACTCGAATGATTAATGGGTGACGGAAGTTATCGTGGAGAAGTTCCGGTGACCAGAGAGATTGTGACGGTTGTTCCCTTGTGGAGTTCGCTTTCGACCGTGATGGTTCCGCCATGTAACTGCACACACTGCTGTGCAATGGTTAATCCCAGTCCAGTACCGTAGATATTGCTGACATTCGAAGCACGGAAGAACGAAGAGAAGAGATGCTTTTGCTCGGCAGCAGGAATACCGATTCCCTGATCTGAGATTTTGAGCACGCAGGAACCGTCGTGCTGCTCAATGCTTGCTTTCACTTCTGTATTGTCCCGGGAATATTTGAATGCATTCGACAGCACCTGAGTGACGATGGTTCGCAGCAGTGTCTCATCGAGCATCACGGAAGAGATGTTTCCTTGTTCTGTAAGGATGAAGTGATGGTGGGACTCGAGATCGGCTGCCAATTCCCGTGCTGTTGACTGCATGATCGATTCCAAGTTGACGGAAGTACGGTTCAGTGTGTAGGATTCCGTAGCAGTCCGCGTGGTGAACGTGACGTCGCGGACCAATTCGATCATCTGACGGATCGATTCATTGATACGCAGGAACGAGTGATACCGGCGCTCATCGCTCCACTTATCAAGGAAACGTTCCAGCAATTCGGTATTCGTTGCAATCGTCACCAGCGACGTACGCAACTGGTTGCTTACCATGCCGATGAATCGGGATTTCAGATCGAGCAGTTCCTGTTCCCGCTGCTGTGCAGCAGCGAAATGTTTCTTCGAATCCTTTTCCACAGTGCGATCGACGATGAATCCGACATACTTCGTGGTATCGCTGTTCGGATGAATGGCGGCAAAACTTACAGATGCAGAGATTGGATCGTTGGTAGCGGCGATGATCCTGGTCTCACCCTGGAACTGTTCTGCACGATTCTCGGTATTCTTCCATTGTTCTTCGTAAAAGCTCCGTTCTTCTTCCGGGAAAAGACGTGAAAAATGCCGTTCGCTCAATTCGTTCATTCCGTATCCGACCAGTTCTTCCAGCGCAGTATTGCAGTACTCACACGTGCCGTTCTCGTTGACTACAACAACGGGAACCGGAACAAGGCGGAGGATATGGTGGATACTTTGTTCTATCGCCATCAAATCGTTTGTGCGGCGGGCGAGTTCATCCTGGACAGTTGCTATGGACGCAGTCAGCACCTGATTCTGTTGCTCCAGTTCGCCGATGAGCGTATATAATTTTTGTTTGCTTTCCTGCAGGGCATGTTCCGTTGCTTCACGGATGCTTGTCTGTTCCTTCAGCAATTCCGCGGTGGTTTCCAGTTCCTGTTTTGTGGCAGAGAAATAGAGTTCGGTTTCAGACAGTTTCTTCTGAAGCAGCTGTTCTTTGGCGATGAATTCTGCAGAAAGGGATTCCCGGATAGTGTGTAAAGAAGCATTGTCATTACGCGCTGCTTGAAGATCATGCTGCAATTGTTCTATATGATGTTGAAGTTCAAGAATGTTCTTTTGCGACTCCGCAGTCGCCGATTTCTGGACTGAGAGTTCCTCCTGCAAAGAGCTGTTGATTTGTTGAAGTTCCGCGGTTTGCCCGTTGAGTGTGGCAACTGTTTGTTCTTTTTCCTGCAGCGACTGCTCGGCCTTCGACCGTAGTTCCTGCTGCAGCTGAAGTTCCGCCGTCACCGATCGCAAGGTCTGTTCTTTTGATGAGACATCGGCATTCAGGGAGGAAGTTTTCGATGCTTCTTCGGAGATCTTCATTTTAAATTGGGATAATTGTCGTTCAACCGATATCAGTTCCTGTTCCAGCGAAGTGCGTTGGCTGGTTTCATGCTGCAACTGTGCAGAGAGCGATTGGATCTGTTTGTCTTTCGTCATTACTTCTGAGCTGAGTGATGACGATGAAGTCTCTTGTTGCGAGATTCTGTGTTTGATCTCAACAATTTGCTGTTCCTTTTCTTTTACCGCCGTCTCCAGACGCTGTTTTTCCGACGCGAGAAGCAGTTCGCTGTTTCTTAACGCATATGATTTATCCTGCTCTTCTTCCAACAGCCGGGCATACCGTTTTCTGATCGTGTAATACGACAGTCCCGATATGCCAGCGACAATAAAAAAAGAATAGATTATGAGTTCCATTGCGGCGGTTAATTTCCTGACGATGTGTGATCATGTACGATGCGCCATCCGTCCGCACTCTTTTTGAACAGGAGCGTGAACAATCCCCATGGTTCATCCTTGTCCCGTTTCACTCTCCACGTGCCGAAAACAACGGCGGCATCGGTTGAAATGCTATCGATCGTAATATTCGTGAAGCTCAGCGTTCCCATTTTCTGGCGCGTTGGATATCCTTTTTTATACCGTTCCAGCATTGTCTTCCATCCATACGTGATGGAGCCGCCGGAAGCAAACCGGAGTGAATCGGAAACGGCATATCCCTGCATGAACGACTCTATAGACCCGCTGTTCCATCCGTCTATTTGTTGATGAATCACGGCGAGGATCTGTTGTTGTGCGATTGTGTTCTCCGGTGCGGATTGTGCGAATACTGCGGAGAGCGTTGCACACCAGGCGAACAGTATCATGATCGGTTTCATTACCCGCCAAGATAAGAAAAACTTTCAACAATAAATCAGGAAAAAATGGGAATGTGCAATTGCCGACTAACAGTGTTTCAGAGTCAGAAAAATACAAGAGCAGAGCAGAATTAATTAGCCATGGCGCGAAGAATAAACCGGGGTATATTGATTTTGAACGCCTCACCGGAGGTTCGTTTCATCAGATATGTTCCCTCCATGAACCCTTCCATCGATTCCAGGATGCAGAAACTGTTGTAGCTGTGCGATACACCGGGAGCGATGACCGGCTGTTTGCCGATGACCCCTTCGCCTTCGACTTCCTCTACTTTGCCCGTATCGTGGGTGATGAACCAATGCCGGCGTAATAACTGCACTGTATCCAATCCGAGGTTTTCGATCGTGATAAAGTATGCGAAGACGAATTTCCGTGAAAGGACGTTCGATTCCGATTCAAGATAGAGGGGACGGACGGAAACCTTGATGTTATTCGTCGTTTCGGTGAAGATCGTCATGAGACCATATACTCACTTCTTTGTAAACAATCCATACATCCATGTCATAAGAATCACCGCGAATCCGGCGCCGGCAAACTGCAGCGATTGATTCCACGAAGCAACAGCCATTATTGCAAATCCAACCAGCCGGATAAACTCAACGGTTTTAGAGTAGATCCGTTTGTAATATTTGCCGAAGGCAGAATTTTTAATCCGTTCGAGATTGGTGAACCGAACAATGGTCAATGAAACGAATAACGATGGAATGAATGCGACAATCAGTGCGCCGATCAGTTCCTGCTGCCAGAGCAGATAGCACGCGTAGAAAGCGGTGCAGACATCCGTGGTCAGTCGGACCGGGTGAATTTGCTGGTAAAGATTTTTTTCAAGAAGATTCATAATACAATTGTTCCGTGTTCGTTACACATTCAAAAAATATTCGCCGACATCCTGTGTGCCGTTACGCAGCGGCAGTCGGTCGAGATTCTTCCGATACTTGGCGAAGGCGTCACCCTTCGAACTTACGGTGCGGATGATCTCCGGTAATTTCGCAATATTTCTCTCAAAGATTCCCAATTGCTGGTCGCGGACAAATTCCATGTTGCCGAGTTCCTGCTCCCAGAGATAATCGATGATCACCGGAATTTTTTTCATCATCAGGATCTCCATGATGGTTGACGCGCCGCATTTGGTGATGACGATATCAGAACTGCTCAATAACTCATAGACGAAATCGACAAAGCCGAAGACCAAAAGACCAGGGTATTGCAGTTTCAGCTCCGTCGCTTCCTGGAGTAACTGTTTGTTCTTTCCGCAAACGATGGCAATTTGCACGGGAAGAGAAGCAGTAAGAAGGTGCTCCAAAATTTTCTTGCCGTGCGGTATTCCGTCCCCGCCGCCAATAATTAAGACCAGAGGCTTGGATACATCGATGCCGAACCGTATTCGAAAGTCTGTCGTCGATTCTGCGGACAGCGGACGAGAAAATTTCTCATCAATGATGAATGGAAAAACATTCAGAGATCGTTCGGGAATTCTCCGCTTCAGACAATGGTCCTTTAACCGTTCACTGAAGAGCACATAATGCTGGTCTTTTCGCTGAAACCATAATGGATGGGCGGTAAAAGGATCGGTAACCACCGTAACAACCGGAATATCCATCTGCAATTCTTTCAACACCTGATACACAGGCGTGATAAGTAAAAAATGGAAAATAAAAACTTTTGCCGGCCTGTGTTCTTTGATCATTTTCCGGATGAACGGTTTGACAAAGAGATTCGCCACAACGACATTGAAGTATCCGATAGGAGGAAATTTATTGGTCGCATACAGGAACTCATAATACCATTTTGCCTTCGCTTGCAGCATGCGGTATCCGTCTTCGATAATGTACCGGGCGAACGGCTGCGCTTCTGCCAATCCGTCGATCAGTACCGGTTCGATTCGTTCTCCGTGCTGTTGGGACAAATACTGTGCGACGGACCGCGCCGGCGCAAGATGACCTCCTCCGGTACGCAGATAGAAGAAAAGATATTTTTGCTTTTCAGAATTCATTTGTTATGATAGCTGTTTCATTGCTTACCGCTCGAGCGGCGAATTGCTGCGGACCATTGTTCCGGACTGCAATACTTCGAGTATTTTTTCTGTCCCGAGTTTTCGTGCCTTTAGAAATCCGGACCAGGCCATGTCCGCAATGGTACCATTGTCCAACAGATCGTATAACCATTGCTCCGTGAATTCCGGCGATTCCTGTTTCATGCCGGCGTGGATCTCGAACAGCCACTGCCGGTTGAACCGTTCCTGTGAACCAATCGTTGGAGTCATGATGATAGGAATACCGAGTCCTGTATAAAAAGAAAGCTCGCTCGGTTTTGTCCAGAGGATATCAGTCGTACGCATTGCCGTGTTGAATTGCTGAAAATATTCATGCAGCGTTTCAGCATACAGCACAGTGATATTTTCCGAGTCAATCTCTTTCTTTACTTCATCAAAATAAACACGCACTTCCGGACGGATACCGGCGACCAGATTGATTCTGATTTCGTTCCTTTGCAGCCGATGACGCAGACTGCGGACAATACTTGCACCGATTTCTTTCTGTGCGCCCGCGCCGCCGACAGCGAATGTGATCGTCAGTACCCTGTCATTCTTGAAGACACAATTTTTCTTCCCAAGGAAATGTTCCACATTCTTTTTATGGAGAGTCCAAAAGCGGTTTTTGGGATCAAGATAGAACAGTCGCTGTGCAAGATCGTGTTTGAGTACGGAAAGTTTTTTGCCGAGCAGATCCTGCGGAAGCGGGAACCCTGTCAAAAAAATCCGTTCTTCCGGCACGCCATAGGTTTTTAACCGCTGCGCCGCTTTGCCGCACGGCGCAAAATAGTTGATGCGGCTGTCCCACGGCTGCTTTGCCACCCACACACGATTGATGTCCGCATCGCAGATGATGCAATAGGTTGGATCGTAGCCTTTCATATCAGCGGCTATCGCGGGAGCGTAGAAAGAGGTGATCAACGGAAACTGTTTTGCGGAGATCTTCTCCAGCATGCCGGTGCAGATCCCATTCCGGATATTCTTTTCGAGCAGATCGACCTGATAGGTGCTGTGGGAGAGGTTGCGAATAGGGTAGAACGATGGAATGTGCATCATCGTATCCAGCACTGCGAAGATCGGTTTGCCGATGACCGGTATGCCGCGAGCGCGGGAAAAGGATTCATACACATTCAACAGTCGAGTCCATTGTTTCTTCTCTTTTTCCGTGGAATTATCGTTTTTCCCGACGGTGATCAGATTCTCTTCTGCAATATGCTTCAGCGGAAAAACTGCCCGCTGATGCCCGTATCCCATATCGGCTGAGACTACCCACGCTTTTTGTGTTTTGGAAGCACTCATTGAGAAAGATACAAAAAAAATATTCAGGAAGAAGAAACGGTGTGTTAAGAAATAGTGCACCCGAATCGTACAGACTTCGGGTGAGGAGGCGGGGTCCTGAATTATAAAATGTATTACAACGAACTAATTCCCAACAGTACGTGCTGAAGTTGCTGTGCGGCAATGGAAAAGAATACACCGGCTTCCGGAGCGTTTAACAGTTCATTGCTGGAGAATCGTGTTGGAGTAGCACAGATATTTGAAATAAGATATGCTTTATACCGCAACGAAGGAGCAACATTCGCCGATGCGAGACTGTCAATAAGAAAGCCCAGGTTGTGAATGTCGACGGCAGGTTCGACCAATTTCATCTTTGCTACGAGCGTCATGGTCGATTCGATTACTCCTTCATTGCCGGAGCGGAGTCCCATTGCGAAATTCTTCCGCGCATGTTCCAGACGGTGTTCCTCGATGTTCCGCAGCTGTATCGAAGTCTGTGCCGGTGATAATGAGATGACGGTTAATATGACGGTGATGACAAATATTATTTTCTTCATAGAGATATCCGTATTATTATTCGTTGAAGAGTTTTTCCAATAACCGATTAAAATTTGACTGATTATTCCAGTTCTTCCATCCAAATTGTTTGTCCCACTTTCGATACTCTTTTTCCGTGAGGATGCCGATGGGGCCTTCATAGATGCCTCCGATGAGCATATTGTCATACACTCGGACGGCGAGCGTGTTCTTCTTTCCGGGCTTCAGCAAACCGTTCGGTATATCGTAAGTCCTGATCGTGCGGTATTCTTCCCGGATGCGGGCGACGGAGCCGTCTTTTCGCATTCTTCCAGTTGCGCCGATTTTCTCCCCGTTCAGATATGCTTCGTCGATAACGTCGATACGACCCAGCATCATAACGAGATCGTCCGTCTGCAGAGACGCAGAAACATCGAACGACACACGATACCAGGCGTAACCGTCGTAGTCGCGGTATCCCTGAAAGTCCCACTTCGCCGGAACGATCAGATCCTGCCACTTGCTGTCGTCAAATGAAGAATTCTTCCACTGGTCGTCATCTCCGGTCTTGAATTTCCATTGTTCGGGGAAAGTCACAACAAATGGCAGGTTCTCCTCGAGACTGTAAATGCCGATCTTTCCTTTCACAATCCCGCCGTTTAGATGTTCGTCAAAAACACGGACGGCGATAACGTTGGGAGGGCCATACCGAAGATACTGTTTGGGGATACGGAATTTCTGTTCTTGATTATATGCAGTTTGATATTCGGGCGGGAAATTGCCACCTTCACCGATAGGATATCCGTTCAGGTATACCCTGCACACGTCATCGACATATCCGAGATTAAGAACTATGTCATGTACCTTCAGTTCTGTCGGCAGGATAAATGATTTACGATACCAGGCATAGCCGTCATAACCGGCAAAGCCTTCATTCTCCCAATCGGAGGGGACGAAGATGTCAGTCCACTTCTTATCGTCAAACTCCGGCTCGGCAAATTTCCTGTTGTCGCCGATCTCGAATTTCCAAGTGCCTCGCAGATCGACGATCTGCTTTTCGCTGCTCACTTCGGCAGCGAACACCATTGTTGTAGTGATGAAGAGTGCAATGATCAGTTTCATAACGATTCCATTTTTTTGTTGTTCAAATATACACGGGATAATTGTATGGCGTGTCTTTTCCACGTCAGAAGATGTAAAAAGTTGTCACGAGGGAAGAAGGAGAAAACAAACGCAAACGCCCGAAAATTCTCTTCAGGCGCAGAATACAATCGGGAAAATATGGCTTGGAATTTAAGGAATCAGTTTATAACCGGTTCCATGTATTGTGATGATATGTTTGGGTGCGGAGGGATCTTTTTCGATATTCTTTCGCAGTTTCACAATGAAATTATCGACCGTACGCGACGAGATCGATTCGTCATATCCCCACACATGCTTCAGCAGGTCGTCCCTGCTGATCACCTGCTGCTGATGCTGCCAGAGGTAACGAAGGATTTCAAAATCTTTGGAGGTCATTGCAACGGCCTTTCCTTTTTTCTTTGCCGTGTAGCTCTCGAAATCGATTTCCAGAAGTCCAATCGTGATTGATTTCGCGGTGGAGATCTTTTCCATCGGTGTCCTTCGCAGCACAGCCTTCACGCGGGCGAGCAATTCACGCAAACTGAACGGCTTGGTGATGTAATCATCGGCACCAAATTCAAGCCCCAGCACTTTATCAACTTCCTCTCCCTTTGCAGTGAGCATGATGATGGGCGTTGCCACACCTTCTGTTCGGACAGTCTTGCAGATGTCGAAACCGGACATGCCCGGCAGCATCACATCCAGCAGGATCAGGTCGAACGATTTTGCGCGGATCGTTTCCAATCCTTTTTTCCCGTCGCCGACGATTACGACGTCGTATCCTTCGAATTCGAGATTATCCTTCAATCCCCGCTGCATTTCGGGTTCGTCTTCAATTACAAGTATGCGTGCCATATGGTTATATCGTTTCTGTGAGCGGCAACGTCATGGAGAATCGACTGCCATTGTTACTCTCACTATTGATAGTAATTGTTCCGTGATGCGCGTGAACAATATGTTGTACGATCGCCAGTCCGAGTCCAGTTCCTTTTGCCGTATGTACAAGCCCATGTGAAACACGATAGAACTTTTCGAAAATGTGGGTTTGATGCTCAGTAGCAACCCCGATTCCGCGATCAATCACGACGATTTGCACTGCACTGTCGGTACGCAAGGACTCGATCCTGAGGAATTTTACATCGGCGCTATATTTTATTGCATTGTCGATAAGATTGTGAAGCGCTTCAGCAATTGCTTCTTCGTCCACGGAAAGCATAGGGAGATTCTTGTCCAACGATGTTTCCAGCGTGAAGGAGTGCTGTTCCAAACGGTATGAATAAATCGTCAATACAGAAGAGATGATATCGTTGATATTCGCCGGCCGGAAATTATACTTTCGCGAATTGGATTCCATCCGCGAAAAATTCAGGATGTTGTTGATTAGCCTGGTCAACCGCTCGGTCTCATGAAGGATGATGCTGTAGTATTCTTGTTTTTTCTTTTCCGTCGGCACCCGTTTCATTTCCAGCGTTTCCGCAAACATGCGGATGAGCGACAACGGGGTTCGGAGTTCGTGCGACACATTTGAAACAAAATCGGATTTCATCGCAACCAATTCCATCTCGCGTTTGATCAGGCGGTAAACAAAGAATGCTCCTGCTAATAGGATGAGATCGAGAATGACGATCAGCGTTATGTTTGTTGTAAAACGATCGCGGGCGGCTTCCTGAATTGTAGCTCCGCGAAGGCGGATCTTCACAACGTGGTCCGGGAAGATCCACAACGGCCGTTGATGAGAGAATATCTCGTTTGTAAGCCGCACAGTGGAAAACACTGTTTTTTCGACTGAGAGTCTGTTCACAGTCAGGATGAAATCATTTTGCGCAATGTCGGTAAGTTTTTTGCCGATAATATCGCGGATAAAGTCTTCGTTGTTGACAACGATGCCGATGATTGTTGCAGGCAATGAAGACGGTGCGAACAGAATCAGAAACGTGGAATCTGTTTCGGCGATCGGCTCCAATTTCCGATACGAAACAGTTTGATAACGGATCAGCCGCTCAATTTTCTCCTTGTTCTTCCGAAAAGAATCACGGATCTGTTCATTTCGTGCGGGAACACTTTTCCATGTTGAGAAAGCGGAATCTGTCAGAACAATTGAGTGAATAGAGGGATTTGCTTGCAAAAGACGGTCATATCGTGAATTGGCAGGTTCATTTTCTATTTGCGTGGCCCAGCTGGAAGCAACATCCAGCGTATATTGATTGACAGAAAAGAGCACTGCATCCAATTGCCGCTGATATAACTGATCGATCATGAGCTCAGTATCATCCAGCGCCGAGATCTCGTACACTGAATAAAACAGAGCCGGGAGTAGAACGATGAGTGTCAGGATGATGAATATTTTTTTCGTACTTTTCATAGGCCGATGCAAAGATACGAAACGATCCGGTAATGAGAAAGGTTGCAACCAAAGGAAATATTTTTGTTTAGCAATGAAAGAGTATACGTCTATGTCAAATGAAGATTATCCAATAACAACCGGAGTTCGCTTCCTGCGAGAACACGCGGTCCATTTTGAACCGCACCTCTATCCGTATGAGCCGCATGGCGGCACGCAGACCGCGTCCAAGGAACTGGGGATCGAAGAGCACCGCATCATTAAAACACTGGTGATGGAAACAGATCCGCGGCATCAACTTCTTGTGCTGATGCACGGAGACAGGGAAGTATCCACAAAACAGTTGGCGCGCATTCTGGAGGTTAAAAGTGTTTCTTCTGCATCTGAACAAACAGCGCAGAGAGTGACGGGATATCAGGTCGGCGGGATCAGTCCGTTCGGAACAAAACAGCAACTTGCTGTGTACGCAGAACAGACAATATTTTCTTTCCCGACAATTCTCATCAACGGGGGGAAGAGGGGCTTCCTTGTTGCGATTGATCCGGCAGAATTAAAACGGACGCTTTCTGCCATTGAAGTGCAGGTGGCTATTTAAGAGTTGTTGACAGCAGTTAATTTTCTGACCATTCGGAGAATGGATTCTTCAGTTGAAAACTGTTCAATATCGTTCAATGGTATCCAGGCGAGGTCCTTTGATTCGGGAGTAATTGTCAGTGAATGTGTGTCATCCGCTTCGAACAAATACCGGATGTCGTAGTGGAAATGTTCCGGTACATTCTTCCGCGCCGGAATTGGATGAACATCCACATCAAAAATTTCCTTTGAAAGAGGAATGATCCCCGGTATTCCTGATTCTTCTTCTGCTTCGCGCAACGCTACATTCAATGGATCGGGATCGCCGTCCGAATGTCCGCCGAGCTGCAGCCACTTCTC
>JBAYJG010000081.1:0-10998 GCA_041665225.1 Bacteroidota bacterium | reverse complement strand
GGGAACGAATGGCGGCGGCATCAACAGGATCCGGAATGGCATCGTGCAGGTGTTCACCACGAAAGAAGGATTGCGCGAAGATGTGACGTTGATGATCATGGAAGACAATAAGGGATTTATTTGGATCGGCGGAAACCAGGGAATTACCAGGATACGGAAAGATGAGTTTCAGGATATTTTCGAGAAGAAATCTGCGATATTTTCCAAGATAGATTTTGGACGGTCCGACGGTCTTCAAAACGCCGAAATCAGCGGCGTATCCAATCCCTGTATCATCAAAGCACATGATGGAAAGATCTGGTTTACTACTGTTGGCGGCCTGGCGCGCGTCAATCCGGACCGGATGATAGAAAAGGATATAAAATTCCCGCTCCACATCGAAGAGATCAGGGTTGCAGATACTACACTCTATCCGGATTCGATCATTGTAC
This sequence comes from Bacteroidota bacterium, assembly GCA_041665225.1. Lineage (GTDB taxonomy): Bacteria > Bacteroidota > Ignavibacteria > UBA10030 > UBA8401 > UBA8401. The sequence goes on along the minus strand of JBAYJG010000081.1, from coordinate 10,567 downwards.
TGGAACCCGGCCACACTTCAATCGAATTTCACTATACATCCGTCAGTTATGTCGCACCGGAACGGATCCGATTTCGGTACAGACTGCTGGGATTCAATGATACATGGGTGGATGCTGGTACGCGGCGTGCTGCATATTATACCAATCTCCAACCAGGGCGTTATACGTTTTGTGTCAGTACACTAACCGATGACGGATCGTGGAGTGATTATGAGGCAACCTCGACTCTTGTGCTGAAACCGTTCTTTTATCAAACATCATACTTTTATGCTTTGGTTGGCGCAGGATTAGTGTTGATGGGAGCAGGCATGTATGCGCTGCGTACGGTCAACATACACCGACATGCAAAACGGTTGAAAGTGGTCGTGGATGAACGGACCAAAGACCTTGTCGAAGCAAAGGAAAAGATCGAAGTCCATCTTCAGGAAGTTGAAACTGCCAGGGATGAATTATCCCGCATCAATCTGCGGTTGGATAAGGCCAACAAAGAGAAATCAGATCTGCTGGGGATCCTTTCACATGATTTCAAGAACAAAGTGGTGAACCTGAATCAATTTGCGCACACCATCAACGATCCGGAATTTGATCAAGCCAGCGTGAAAGAGCACGCCCATTTGATGGAACAAACGACATTGTATATGCTCCGCCTGATCGAGGATACGTTGAGTTCGTCGGCATTGGAACAGGGACAACTGGTCTTTACGAAATCGCGCGTGGATATCGTTCAGCTTGTGGAACTAGCGGTATTGAAGAATCGGATTCAGCTGCAGCAGAAAAGTCAATCAATCGAGTTCACATCATCCACCGACAAATGTATTGTCAGCGGCAGTGAACGCTGGTTGAATGAAGCAGTGGATAATTTGATCAACAATGCCGGGAAATTCGCTCAGCCGAATACCGCCGTTGCCGTGTCAATCGATGCAACAGACATGGCAGTGTCTATCAGGATCAAGGATCAGGGGCCGGGATTGACTGAGGAAGATAAGAAACAATTGTTCCAGCAATTCAAACGGCTCACAGCACAGCCGACAGGCGGTGAAATCTCCACCGGACTCGGACTCACCATCGTGAAAAAAATTGTGGAAATGCATAACGGAAAGGTCTGGGCGGAAAGCGAACCGGGTAGTGGATCGACATTCATTATTGAATTGCCGGTGTACCGTCCAATCTAACGTAGCGTTCAAAACGGAATCCTTGTCGCTGTTCCGCTGAATGGAAATGAAACTGCCGACCAATCAAATGTTCGTACGGCGGAAATACTGCGTCACCCTCTTCTTCATTTTCCACAATGGTCAGTAGTAATTCATCCACACGGTCGACCGTTTGGCGAAATACTTCCTCTCCTCCGATGATAAAAACCTGTTCCTCGTTGGATAGATGCTGTAACGCTTCTTCAAGGGAAGAATATTGTTCGACACTGTCCGGCAGCGACATAGTATGTGATAGAACAACATTCCTGCGCTCCGGAAGAATCTTCCCGATGGACTCGAATGTTTTTCTCCCCATCAGCACAGCGTGATGCGATGTCAATAGCTTGAATCGCTGCAGATCCTCCGGCAGATGCCACGGAATGGCTCCGTTCCGGCCGATGACACGACGTTTATTGAGCGCAGCAATCAGGATCAGTTTCATGAAATTCCATCGATAACGGTCATTTCCCTTTGCCCTCGATCACGACGACGAACTCCCCTTTCCGGTCTTCCTTTTCGAATTTCATCGCCAGATGCGGTGCTGTACCATGGAAGATCTCTTCGTCCGGCATCGTCAAGTCGAATGCAACGCAGACCCGACGTGTTGTTCCAAATATTTCAGCGATATCCTTCATAAGCGGTACAAGTCTGTAGGGTGTGTCCATTAAAATGATAGCGCGGAGTTCACGGCGGAGCTGTTGCAATTCCATTAATCGGCGCGGTCGTTTCGGCGAAAGCCAGCCGTAATACACGAATTGATCGATGGAAAAACCGGAGACCGTTAATGCCGGCATCAGGGACGATGCACCGGGGATCGGAACGACTTTGATGCCCGCTTCCACCGCTTTCCGCACAAGAAGCTGTCCAGGATCAGAAAAGACAGGCGTTCCGCAATCGGAAACAATAGCGATATTCTTGCCGTTCTGCAGATGGTCGAAAATAATGAATGTTGATGCCGCTTCATTGTGTTCATTCAGACTCTCTACCGGTTTTTCGATTCCGAAATGCCGCAGCAACCGGCTCCCTTCTTTTCGCTCTTCATAGACAACGATATCGACCGACTTCAGGGTTTCAATCGCCCGAAAGGTCATATCGTTCAGGTTTCCGATCGGTGTTGCAACAAGATACAGTGTTCCGGTCATAGGGTTCTTCTCAGCGCATCAGTTACTATTGTTGGTCTTCCAGTTTCAATTCTTTCCGGCGATCCATTTCCCATTCCTTCACCGATACGATAATGATCGCCGCAGCAGGGATAGCGATCAGCAGTCCGATGAATCCGAGGAAGTATCCGAACAGGAACAGGGAAAGGATAAGTAGCACAGGATGCAATCCGATCTTGTCACCGATGACCCTCGGTGTGATAATATAGTTTTCGATAACGTGAAGAACGCCAAGAAATGAGACGGTCGAGATCACTGGAAGAGACATTGTTCCCATACTCATGGATGCAACAAAAGCGGAAACAGACAGGATGGTGATAAATCCGAAATACGGTACAAAGAAGAGGAAGCCGGATAAAATACCGAGCACAAGCGGATACTGGATGCCGATGATCCATAGTCCCATGGAAACGACTATCGAATCAATAATTGCGATGATCGTCGTTCCTCGAATATACCGTCCCAAAATCTGGTCCACACGGTGATAAAAAACCACCGATTGTTCCCGTCGTTTTCTGGGAATCATCATTTTAATACGGTTACGGACAATTGGAAAATCCTTCAGCAGAAAGAACGTTAGGAACGGGATGATGATGATGTTCACAATGCCGGAAACCAGTACTTGCAATCCGCTGACGATACCGAACGTTCCTTTTAAGATCCCTTTCAGGATATCTTCAACGCGCGGAGCAATTGTGTTCGTCAGCATATTGCGGAGCTGTTCAACGGAGATTCCGTACTTTTGGATCGCCTTAATGAATCGACCGTCGAGCACCCACTCCACAAACTGCGTAGAGATCGTTCCGATTGCCTGCAGGATCCCTTCGAACTGGCCAATGATATGCGGTAGTCCGAGCACAAGCAGCACGATAACGAGCGCGATGCTTACGCAAATAATGAAGACAGCTGATGTCCATCGCGGAATCTTCCATGCCGTTTCCAGTTTGGTTACAATCGGATGAAGCAAATATGCAAGAAACAAGGAGAGGATGAAGGGGGACAAAATCTCATCGATCGTCGTGAAGAACCAAAGCAGAAATAGCACCGAAGAAAGGATCATCACATTCTTTGCGATGGTATTTTCACGAAGCGGATACAGGAGAAAAATGATCGTCGCAAAAATAAGGAACGGAGAGATGAGCGACTCCAATGAATAGAGCAGGAACAAGAGCAGGACGAGACCGGTCGTAATGACGATCATCTCCATCGTCGACGGCTGAACAGAGGAACGTTGAGCGCCGTTTTCATTCCCTTCTTTTTTGCCTGCAGATTTTTTTTGTCGGGGCATAGACCTTCCGTTGTTGTTATTGTGAGATACCGGTATGTCCAAAACCGCCGGAACCCCGTTGTGTTTCGGTGAGACGTTCTGTTTCCTCCCACACAATCCGCTCATACTTCGCAATCACCATCTGTGCAATGCGGTCCCCCCGTTTTATGGTAAAATCTTCCTTCCCGTGATTGGTTAACACAACTTTCACTTCTCCCCGGTAATCAGAATCGATGGTTCCCGGAGCATTCATCAATCCGATATTATGCTTTATCGCCAATCCAGATCGGGGACGGATCTGCGCTTCGTATCCGACTGGTATTTCCATGGAAAATCCAGTCGGTACGAGAACCGTCGCACCTGCTGGAACCTTCATTTCCCATTCAACTGCTGCGCATATATCCATTCCAGCAGAACCATGGGTCGCATATGCCGGCAAAGGAATATCGCGGGTGGATTCTGATAACCGATTGATCCGTACCGTAAGTGGGGTCATGTGAAAGCTTCAAGTTATGGTTTAACTGCAGGTGCGATGATTAATAAACTGCTCAAATTTCGCCTATTTTTGTCGATTTTCAAAGAAAATAAATTGTTAACGGCTGGATTATTGACTTACCCCCCCTTTTTTTGTTTATTTGAAAAGAGCAACGTTCCTATCATTCATCTATACAATTCTCCTCATGTCCACGTTTGATCACGATAATTTCGAAGACGATTTTGAAGGCGATTCTTCTCCTCGGCGCGACAGAAATGAGGAAATTGAACGCTTCAAGGAACTGCTTCGTAGGGGCGGCAACGGGCTGAAAAGTATCGAAGCGCTGGAAGAGATCATCAGTTATTACTTTGAGAAGGAAAAATATGATGAAGCTCTTAATTTTGCCTCACAATTAGTGGAATTTGCACCATATTCCTCAGAAGCACTGATGCGGAAAGGGATGATCCTGAACAATCTTTTCCGTTATGATGAAGCGCTTGAATGCTATAATCACGCCATTGCTCTTAATCCAAATGATAGCGATCTGTTCATCAACCGAGGAATTACCCTCGATAATTTCAATCGGAACGACGAAGCGCTTCTCGACTTTGAGAAAGCATTGGTGCTTCACCCCGGTGACACGGAAGCCCTTCTGAATAAAGCAGTAATCCTTGAAAAGCTGGAACGGTTCGACGAAGCACTGGAAATCCTGAAGTTTTTAGTCAAGGAAGAACCGTCCAACCCCGATGTATGGTTCGAACTGGCATTTTGCCATGATCTAATGGATCATGTGGAAGAATCGTTGGAATGTTATAATAAACATATTGATCTGGACCCTTATAACTTCAATGCGTGGTATAACAAAGGGATCGTCTTGAACCGCTTGAACGAGCACAAAAAGGCGATTGATAGTTATGATATGGCCATCGCCATCAAGGAAAATTTCCCATCCGCGTACTATAATAAGGGAAATGTGTATGCAATGCAGGGTAAGTTGACCGAAGCGATCGAATGTTACAAACAGACAATCCAGTTTGAACCAAAAGATGTTCCTGCGCTACACAATTTAGGGAACGCATACGAAGAATTGGAGAATTACACCGAAGCGATCAAGTGCTTTACCCTTGCGATCCGGTATGACAGCGGCCATTATGAATCGTACTTCGGCCGCGGCAGTTGTTATGATGCAATGGAGCAATACCGGAAAGCGTTGACAGATTACAATCGCGCCATCGAGTTGTGCAGGGAATATCCCGAACTGTGGTATGCCAAAGCGGATGCTGAATTCAATCTGGGGAAGATGAAGGAATGCATTCTTAGCTACAAAATGGTCGTGCAGCTCGACCCGAACAATTTTGAGGCGTGGTACGACTACGGCGATACGCTCTTTGTGATGGGCTACTTTAAGGAAGGATTGAAAGCGTTGAACCGTTCGATCGAACTCAATCCGTCATTCGCGGAATCGTACTACAGCCGGGCAAAGGTGTTGTTCGTCATGGAAAAGAATCTTGACGCTGTGGAATCATTGAAGACTGCGCTGGAACTCAATCCGGAATTGAAGTCCAAATTTGATGTCGAATTTCAGGGAGTGAAATCAATTAAAGAGTTCGCCACGCTCCTTCATCAATAATATGTTTAGCACAGTGCGCATTATCTTGGGGACCTAATCATTGTGATTAGGTTTTTTATCTTTTAAAGAATCCGTATATTCAGCTATGAAACTACAAAAATTCACGGAGCATCAGCGTCATATCGGCATCATCGGATACAAAATCTCCCATGCACTCTCTCCTGCAATGCATACGGCAGCATTCAAGAAGCTGAATCTGGAATATGACTACGGCGTGATGGATGTGACGCCGGAGATGCTTCCGAATCTGATCGCCGCACTCCGGAGTCTGAACTTCCGCGGGGCGAATATCACCATCCCCTATAAGGAAAAGGTCATCCCGCTGGTAGACGAAGTGTCCGAAGAAGCACGGATGATCGGAGCGGTGAATACAATTGTGAACAACAACGGCCGGCTGGTGGGATATAACACGGACGCGCATGGCGTCTATGTCTCACTTGCCTATTACTCAGAAGAGATAAAGAATAATCACGTGGTGATTTTTGGTGCTGGCGGTGCAGCCCGCGCAACTGTGTATGCCGTGGCGAAATTCTTCTCACCCAAACGGATCATGATCATCAACCGGACGTTGGAAAATGCAAAAGCGATTGTCGATGAATTTACTCCTAAATTCAGGTTGACAAAATTTTTCTGCACCAACGAGCATGATGTCACTGCCCGTGAGATTGATGTTGCAACACTGCTCATCAATACGACCTCCGTTGGGATGAAGCCGCTGATTAACCTTCACCCACTCCCGCCCGATGCTGTGATCCAGAACCACCAGATAGTCATGGATATTGTATATAATCCATTAGAAACTGCCCTGCTCAAGTTGGCACATAATGCTGGAGCGAAAACAATCGGCGGGATCGAAATGCTGCTGGGCCAGGGGGCAAAAGCGTTCGAATTGTTTACTCATAATGAATTTCCGATAAATACTGCGCGGGAAGTACTCCTGAAAGAATTAATGAGCCCGCACGGGAATAACCAATGACCGAAAAACAACGACATATCAGTGACCTGCTTCGCAGTGCAGACAGAGAAATCAAGAACGGTAATCTCGAACTAGCAATGGCATATATTCTTACGATCCATGAATTGGAAGTGAAGAATGTTTACGCCAAGGCGTACCGTGAGCGAATCATCTCGTTGTTCGAAGCGCAGGGAATTACGCGGGCAGATGCGGAACGGAAAGCAGCGTTAATCAAACCGATGGACCTGCAATCCCCAAAAGCGGAAGAGCTAAAATCACCTCCTCCGGAACCATTAAAACAGGAACCGCCGAAATACGAACCTCCGAAACAGGAATTACCAAAAGTCGAACAAAAAAGGGTCGGGCCAACTGTTCCACCCGCACCAAGTGCAATTCCTGTAGCACAGACACCTCCAGTTGCCCCGTCTGTACCCAAACCGGCTCCACCGGTATCCGCACCGCTGCACAAGATCAAACGGACTGCTGCAGCAGCAGAGGCATACCGCTCTCTTCTGTTGGAAATCTGGAAGGATGGTGCGATCAGTCCCGAAGAGCAAACGCGGATCGATTCCATGCAGGATACATTCGCGATCACTCCTGATGAACATGCGGCATTCGAGAAAGAGGTCCGACAGACTTCGTACTTCAACGCCATCCGTGAAGAGTGGCGGAAAGGAGTTACGGACTTTGAGGTATTGCGCAAGAAATTCAGGATCACGGATCAAGAACAGATTGCACTAGAACCGAAAGTGTTTCAGTTGATCCAATCCCTCCAGTCGAATGGATCGGTGTTGGTACTGGATGATGAAGAGCCATTCCTGCGCATCGTCAAAGGCGTTATTGAAGAAGGAGGCTATTACTGTTTTACGGCTGTAACCGGCGAAGAGGGACTGCGCCTGCTGGAGACTATGACTCCCGATATCGTCATCTGCGACATCAATTTCTCGAAACCGAATATGAGCGGATTTGCATTCTACGAAAAATTCCGCTCGCTTGATAAATTCCTGACTACTCCTTTTGTTTTCCTCAGCGGTTTGGACCAGGACGTGCTGGTCCGTACAGGGAAAAAACTGGGTGCGGACGATTATCTCTTCAAACCTATCGATACGGAGATGCTGCTGGCGACTATCGAAGGGAAACTCCGTCGTTCACGGGAATTAAAAAGGATCATGTGATATTCCAATGAGCTCCCCGAAAGAAAATATCAGCGAACTGCTGCGAGCTGTCGACAAGGTTATCAAGACCGGAAATTTACAGGAAGCAGCCCAGCGTATCGAAACAATCCTCTCTCTAAGTCCGAAGAACATTTACGCAAAGGCATACCGCGAACGGATCGAAGTGTTGCAGCACGAGCAAGCGAAAAAAGCTCCTGCGGAGGAGCTTCCGACGGCAAAGGAGCAACCTACTCCTCAGAGTTCGCACACTAAGGAATATGACAATTCGATCGCAGTGGTGATCCCGTCAAAATACGAACAGAAAATCTCCGATGCCGTCCTCGAAGCGTATAAAACACTTCTCCATGAGATCTGGAAAGACGGTTCCATTACTCCACGAGAACAAGAGCGGGTAGATACGATGCGCGAATTTTTTGCGATCTCCCGCGATGAACATGAATATCTCGAGCAGAATGCGCGATTGTCATGCTATCTGAATGCAATCCGCGATGGATGGAATAGGGGAACTCGCGACTTCACTACTATTAAGCAAACGTTCAAGATCACAGATCAGGAAGATCTCGTCCTGCAGCAAAAGGTCGAACGGTTGATCAAATCCCTGAATTCCAAAGGTATCGTGCTTTCCCTGGATGATGACAGAAATTTCCTGCTGCTGGTGGAACGACTGCTGGAAAAGCACGGTTATCACAGTTTGAATACTACTTCCGGCGAAGAGGCACTAAATCTGCTGGAACATTTCTCCCCAGACCTGGTTCTGTGCGATATCGCGTTCGGACAAAGGAACATGAACGGATTTATGTTCTATGAGCGGTTCCGTGCTATTGAACGCTTCGCTACGGTTCCGTTTATCTTCATCTCGGCATTAAATCAAAAGGAACTCATTAAAACCGGAAAAAAGATCGGCGTGGACGATTATCTGACCAAACCTGTGGACAATGACGTACTCCTCGCCGCCATCGAAGGCCGCATCCGGCGCGCACGAGAGATGAAAAAAGCGGTCGATTACTGATCCCTCAACTACTACTCCTGAATGAAAAAATTCTTCCAGCGAATTCGCTCCATCTCATTCAATCTCGGCCTCGTCGAACAAGCTCAGATCGTGGCATCCACTGCCGTTATCGTCATCATGGTGACGATTATCGCGGCAAATATTCTCCTCCAGAAAGAACTCGGATTTTTCGATTTTATCAGTATTGTCACGGTCGGTATTATTGGATTTGCCAGCGTATATTTTTCCCTGAAATATGGCCGTCATCTGGAAGAACAGCGCCTTGAGCTTGAAGCACTGAATACCATGTCGCAGGTTGTCAGCAAATCCATTAATCTTTTTTATATTTTCAGCAATGCACTTCAGAATGTTGCGACTATCTTAAAGGTAGAATACGGCTGGTTGTATGTGCTGCAGGGAGACCGACTGGAGCTGAAGAATATTTATAGAACAGAATTCGGTTTCTTTTCGGAAAAGATGCTCTCCAGCAAATCATTCCTGGAATGGACCGAGGAGGTCCGGACAAACAAAGACACAAACGTGACGGATGGGATCGTGTTCCATGCCAATATTCCTCTGCTGGAAATTGCTTCCTGGGTCTCCGTCCCTCTTCGCGTAGCCGATAAATCCGAAGGTATCCTGCTGCTCGCCAGCACTACCAAAGAGTTCTTCCCTGAACGGAAAGTGAATCTTGTCGCCGCCTTTGGCAATCAGATCAGCGTGGCGTTGAACAATGCCCATCTTTTTGACAAGATCATGGAATCCGAGAAACGATATGCTGACCTGTTCGAACACTCTCCGGACATGTACCATCTGGTGAATCGCAGCGGAACGGTCGTCAACTGCAATCAGACCGAATCGCAGATGCTCGGGTATCCGAAATCCGAGATCATCGGCAAACCGCTGACCAATCTGTATCCCGAAGAATTCCACGAGCAAATCCGTGAACAGCTTGTGCTGTCGTTCGAAGGTCATCGGGACACCCGCGGCAGCGAAGAACAGATGCGTACACGCGACGGCCAACTGATCGATGTTTCTGTCAGCACATCCATGGTCTATGATGAAAACAATTTGCCGGTCTTGATGCGCTGCGTCGTCCGGGATATCACTGAAAAGAAATTGCTCGAACAGAAGATCATGCAGGCACAGAAGATCGACAGTATTGGAAATCTTGCTGGGGGGATCGCCCATGATTTTAACAACATTCTCACATCCATCATGGGTGCGTCGTCGATCATGCGTAGGCGAATCTCCCCGAAGAATAGAAACTACCCATTTGTGGAGATCATTGAAACGGCATCAACACGCGGCAAATCACTGACAAACCAGTTATTGACTTTTGCACGGAGAACTCCGATCGAATTCCATCCTGTCAATCTGCACGAGATCCTCGAAGAAACGATCCGCATCTTTGAACCGAGTGTGAAACCGCTGATCGAGGTTAACCGGAACTTCTCCCCGCTCCCTGCCATTATCAACGGGGACGAAGGACAGATCCAGCAGGCGATTTTGAACTTGTTCATCAACGCAAAAGATGCAATGGCAAACGGCGGTAAACTATCCATTGAAACATCGGTGGATATGTATCAGGATCATACGGTAACAATCAAGATCACCGACAATGGCATCGGGATGCCAAAGGAAGTTCAGCAGCAGATCTTTGTTCCGTTCTTTTCCACGAAGGAACATGGGAAAGGGACAGGGTTAGGGCTTTCTGTGGTGTACGG
>JBAYJG010000080.1:0-11340 GCA_041665225.1 Bacteroidota bacterium | reverse complement strand
TAGAAAACAATTGATTGACTCGCTGCTGATTTACAATTTCCATTCTCAAGTTACGTATGGATCCGGTATTGGCGCTGGTGCCAAAGTTGGAATACTTAACATCATTTCCAGCCGTCGCACCGAGTGGTTGCACGCGTACGGTATTCACATTTGGTACGGAGGGCGTTTCCAACGAAACGATCCCTTGTGAAGCATCGCCTTCATCATACGTGGAAACATAATAGTAGTAATCGACATTGTTTATTAAACCGGATGTCGTATCTGCTCCAACATCAATATACTGTCGTGCAAATGTCGACGTACCTTTTTCAAATTCTGCAAGGAATTTCCAACCTTCACCCTGTTTTCTGCTTCTATACACGCGATATCCAAGGAAATCGGCGCCGCCCGATAATGTATCGATCGATGCCTCCGAAGTAGAATCCCATTGAACTAAAACACCTCGATCAATTCCTTTGGCTGTCACATATGCCGGATCTGGTGGTTTTGGAGCGGCAAAATTGTTGTTATACACAGCCTGTGCAAAAATATCCAAATTGATAAGTGAATCAAGATAATGGTTGGTCTGCACATTACCTGAGATTGGGTTCCCGCGACCAGGCGCCAACATAACGCATACGACAACGCGGGCAGTTTCATTCGGAGCCATTGTAAACGGACCGGTTGCCATTAATAAGCGTTTATCACCAGGACCATTGTCACCATCACGAACTCCAGCAGACATAAAATCATACCGAGCCGGTCCGCCGGAAGGATCGTTTTCAATAACCCAATTTCTGAATGTTGTTAATCCAATCTGTTCTCCAACCCTGCGTACTTGGCCGGTTGTTTTGAATATTTGCGCTGAATCCTTGGCATTTTTTACTTTCGGACTCTCAAGGAAGTCAAATCCAAGAACACCTGTATAGCCAGCTTCATTTTCCGTAAATTGAAATCCAACATTTAATGTATCAACTTGGCTGTAAAATGCATTATGGTCATTGGTCGCACTGCCGATGTCTGAATCACCGGCAGGAGCCACGAAACATTCGCGAAGAGTGTCACCGCTTTTATTGATGACGTTGTATACAAAAAATACAAAGTCTTTATACGGTCCAAAACCCCATGAATATACCGTTTGATGAAATTCAACTCCAATCGGATAACCGGAACCTGGTTTATATTCGGGATTCCGTTTTATGTCTGTATCTTTATAAATTGCAAACATGTCTTCTTGAGAAATGAAAACCGGGACATAGGAAGCGCGTATGGCTGGATCAGAGACATAATCACCAAAATATCCGTTCTTTCCAGGCACCTTCCCCGCAGTCTTACTTTCATCGGTCCATCGAACCGGCCAGTCAGCAAGGGCAGAATTTTTTATATTTTTCCCTTTAGCGGAAAAATCGATACCCATATACATGTAATATTTGGAACTGCGAGGATCAGATTCATCAAGTGCACCCAAGCCATCATCAGTCGAACCCGGAGCGAACCATCCGGCGCCGGAGTTAGGATTGTATCCCACGGAAACTAGTTTCAATGTATCCGCGCCAACGATTTTTTTGGTACCAAACCAAATCGATTGTCCGTAAATGTATGCTTTACCGGATTGACGAGGCCAATACCAGCCCGCGTTACCAGCAGCAACATTGTGGCCATACATTCCGTAGTTCGTAATATAAAATTCATTATTGCTAGCCTGACTCAAGCGTTGTTCAAACACTGCAGCAGACTTACTCAAAACAGTACTTTTCTTTTCCTTTGCAGTGGCAATAACTCCTACCGAAAACAGCAAGCAAATGAAAAGTGACTGATAGATTAAATTACTCTTAAACATTTTCATGTAAAATTCTCCTGTATTAAGCTCGTATTTGACAAATTAAAATCGAATTAACACACCAAACCAAACACGGCGCGCCAACTGGTAATTGCCGTTTATTCTGCTGTCAAAATAATCTTGTCGCAATTTATTAATACCATACAGTTTTTCTGATTGGTCTATTAATCCGTTCTTATCGAGATCAATATTCGCGTTATACAGCGGGAATCCTGCAGCATCAACGCCGGTTTCCGATTTTGTGTTGCCTTTGACCCATGGTGTCGATGAAGGGGTACTAATAATGAATCCATCGTTATCTGCCACGCCAGTAATTGCATACACATCCGTTGGCTCAACACGGTTGAACAAATTTGTTGCATCGGCAAAAAGCGTCAACGTCAAACTTCCGAAGCTGCTGCCAAAGAGGCTTGACAGTGGAATATCTCTGCTGACCCGCATATCGGTTTGTGTAAACGACGGACGCCGTGAACCGTTAAATTCGCCGACTTGACGTCCATAGTAATCAAGTCTGGTGTATGGTGTTCCGGTTTGGAAAACCGTCGTAAAGTTTAAATTCGTATTCTGCAAGAAATGAACACCCGAAATCGTCGGACCCTCACCCTCACGCAGAACAAAATCCAAAATAAAATTAATAACATGCCGTCTGTCGAAATCCAGATAATAATCTGTTAACGGATACACACGTGATGTTCCCGTATACGGATCTGGCGGCCCGTTCGTGACCAATTGATAATTGGTCGTTACACTCGATGCCGTTCCTCTCGAAACAGAATATGCGTACGAAACCTGTGCTCTCCAAAAATTCGATAATTGCTTCCGGAGAGACATCTCAACACCACGCGAATTTCCATATTCACTAGTTGTATACATTGTGAAGGAGCTAGGAACTGCCGGCACAAATGTCACACCTTCGATGTTGTAGAGATCTTTATAGTATGCCGTAATATCGACAACGAACAAATCCGACAGCTGATTTGCATATCCAATTTCAAACGCTTTGGTACGCTGCGGATCTAAATCAGGATTTCCAAAAATTTGATTGCCTCTGGAGAGATCATAGGTGGTGATTGATTCATACAATCTCGTCAACACCGGTTCTTGCATATACCAGCCATAGTTCAATGAGAACTTCGACCGTTCGGTGAGCGGGAACGAAACACCAAACCGTGGGCTGATTTGCGACTTAAACGTTGCTTCAGATGTCACAGGCGGATTCCCCGGCTTGAGAATATTGGCAATTTTTTTCGCCTGAGGATCCAAGTAATCAAAGCGCACACCGGCATTCACGATAATACCTTTATATTCTAACTTATCCTGAACGAAGGCAAATCCTTGAATCGGGTTATACTCATATTTGTCATCAAACGGATTGGCATCCCATGGCAAACTGTTATATTCACGAAATACATCGTGTGCTTTCACTTCAAAACCAGTTTTAATTAAGTTATTATTATCCACTTGGCTGGAAATCGTTCCACCGAGTGAATAATACGAAGAGCGCCGATTCTGCAGTGTACGGTCATTACCAAAATTGATGAAAGACATTACTCCTGCCGTGCTTCCACGTACACCATACGGGTTTTGATTTCCCTGACTGAACGACGGACCTTCGCGTAATCCTGTGAGCGGATTGATACCATATCCGCTCGTACCCGTCGGGGCGTATCGGTCAATAATACCATCATTATTTCCATCGACAATACCATAAATATCAAACGAGTCGAAGAGCATGTTGTAATCTTTTGCTTCGTTCTTTTTCCCTGAATTGAATTCTTGGCCAAAATACGAAACGGTCGCTTCATAGAACGTTGAATTGCTCAATGTATGCGATACTCTTGCAAAGAATTGATTGTTGTATTGCATGAAACTTGGTTGCTGTTGATAATCTCCATACAACCATGTCCATGAAGAATTTTCCCACAATGCCTTGCCCGCAAATCCGCTGAGAGTCAATTTAATTGCTTCTGTTGGATTTGATGATATTTTCAAATTTAACGATCGTTCGGCATATCGGTCATGCGGTCGTTTGCCGATATTTCTGCCCGTGGGATCTTTAAAAGCATAATTATTCGAGCGGTATTGAGTGTATTCCGATTTTCCTGCTAAGAAAAACCGTGACCGTGCACCAATCGGAATGCCACCGCCGAAACTGAATTCAAACAGGTTTTGGTTCATCCCGTTTAATTTATATCCTTTATCCGATGATCCGTTGAGATCTTCAAAATCTTTTTTATAACGGAATGTTCCTTCATAGGATTCTGTGCTTCCATCCTTTGTGATCGAGTTGACCACGCCACCCTGCGCGTTACCATATTCAGCGGTAAATCCTCCTGTAATCACTTGCACTTCTTCAATTGCAAGGTTGCTCACAGTCGGGAAAATTCCACCCGTAAAGCCGACCTGAGGATCACTGACCTGCAATCCGTCCACTTGAAGAACGTTATCTGTATTGCGGCTTCCTCTGAAATTCACACCATTCACTACGCCGACTGTCAATGCCACTAAACCTTGAATATTTTCACGAGGCAGAGCACGAATTTCGTTCGAGGTTTGTTTGCGGATGGATGAGGTTACAGATTTATCCACTAACGGCCGTTCAGCTTGAACAACGACTTCTTTAATTTCTACAGCAGCAGATGCCAGCCCGGCATCAAGTTTTGTTGTTGCATCAACGCTGATCTGTACGTTTCGTATTACCGTAGTCTGAAATCCGATTGCTGACACGCGGACATTGTATGCTCCCGGCGGAATATTCAGAATATAATAATTCCCTTCAACATCAACGGCCGCACCGAAGGTCGTACCGACGATGATAACACTGGCGCCGATTATTGGTTCTTTCGTATCTTTGTCGGTAATCGTTCCCGCCAACTTACCGGTGATACCTGCAAAAACAATACCGGTTCCCAATAAAACAAGAACTAGTAACGAAGAAAATAAATTCTTTTTCATATTTTCCTTCTATTAATTGATTGTGGGGTTGATTTAACAAACGGAGTATCTTTTGGCGGCGGTTATCCCGCAAAGGATAACCACCGCGAACTGCAAGAAATTACTTAATAAGAACCATTTTCTTTGTTTCAACATATGAACCGGACTGCAGCTTGTAGAGGTAGATTCCTGACGCTAATTTCGAAGCATCAAAATCAACAACATACATGCCAGCTTCCTTTTGTCCTTCAACCAATGACGCAACTTCCTGACCGACCATGTTGTACACTTTCAGTGTTGTTAAAGCACTGTTCGGGAGGGTGAAGGAAATTGTTGTTGACGGGTTGAACGGGTTCGGATAGTTCTGGCCCAATGTAAATGATCCGGCAACAATACCATCTTCTTTACGAACACCCAATGCCAAGTCGTTGGCATAATAGAATGCTGTGACATCAACATCCATTGCGCCGACATTGCCGCTGGTTACAACGGATTGCGATCTCATGAGATGGACTTTACCATCATTTCCACAGAACTGTGCAATATGTGTCAATTGATCGTTGATATCCGGTGTGTTCGTCAGATTCTTTGATGCTGACCATGTACCGGCTTTCCAGGTTGCTGTCCAAACATCTGCGATTGGCAGCGAATCACTGTATGTTGCACCACGACCATCTTGGATCCATTTTGCCACAACCAAATTACCATCCTGTGAAACTGACAATTGATTTTCTGTCAAGGTCTGATCCAAATCGCCATATGCCCAATTTTCATGGGTCGGGAGATCTTTGATCTTATTTAATGTCCAGCTTCCACCGCTGGCTTTATAAATATGATGCAATGTCCAAAGATCCGGTGTTGCTGCTGTATCAACACTTACCGCAAGCCAATGATAACCACCATTTCCATCAACAACAAAATCATTTGCATAAATATTATATACATAGTTGCTGGGAACTAATGTTTTGTACGGAGCTTTGTCAAGTGCAGACCATGTTGCACCGCCGTCTGTGGATTTCGAAACTCCGAGGGTATACACTGCTGTATCAGCAAGAGGTGTTGCAAACCGGGCACGAACTCCGATGTAGTATGCACCATTCTGATAAGCAAGTCCGGCGATATCATCGATATAGCCATCATAAATCTCCGTCGCGGCAAGTTGCGCCGGATTGGACTGTGCGAATGTAATGCCATCAGTTGATGAGAAGATGGAAATATGTCCTGCATCGCCATAGTTTGCTGCAGCAAAAACATATCCTGCATCACCAAACACTGACGGTGAAACCATGGATGAACTCCACGGAGCACCTGCCGAGTCAATTGTTGAAACCGGATTGCCAACGCCTACACCGCCATCAGTTGAATATACAAGACCACCGAAGCTGCCGCCTGTCTGCGGAACAAGCACCGGGAATACTGACTGAACAAATACCTGCGTTGGATCTTGTGTCTTTGACGGGTTGTGCAGCGAAATGCTCGGGTAACGCCCGCTACCATTGCTTCTCAAACCTGCTTGCATCGGTCCTACACGCTTGTTCCATGTGGTTCCGCCATCGGTGGAATATGCATAGAAAATTCCGCCTGATCCGCCAGCAGCGTATGATGCTTTGCTACGATGGACAATCACAACCGAGTTGGAATACGGATCGAACGAAATCGGGTTTGCATTGACAATCGCCGGACCGTATGAATTTGCCATTGTATCGATGACTGCATAATTGACCACTGCGCTGTTCAACAGATGATTGGTGTTAAATACAACAGAGTTTGCATTTTCAGCATCCACTGCTCTTGGAGCTTTTCCTGCGTTCTTCGCGGAATTACTTCCAGCAAAAGCTAAGGCAACACAGAGTGCTGAGGAAATAAACAAGTAGAGAACTTTTTTAGACATTACTGCCTCCTGTTGGTTGGTTGTTGAATCGTTGATTACTGCTGCAAAAAATGGCGCTGTTTCTGTCTCCTTTCCGCGCTTGTTATGAAGTGTGAATAATAAAAACGTTAAGAGAAATTAATGCAATAATAATACTTTGTCAAGAGACAATGAACAGGAAATAGCCGGAACTAGACCCGACTGCTTAAAGGATCTCCTTGTAGGATTCAACGTAAACAAGAGAATGTGAATGTGTTTGTGTGTGATGTCGAAGAGCGTAACAATGTATTCAATAGCCACTCTTTCTATGGTGCATTTATTATTGGTTAATTGCTTGAATATAAAGACAGCCAGTATTATTGTCAAGCATCACAACAAGATTATCATCCCATAAGAATAATAATTTTGGCACGGTTATAGTGCAGAAATGCATGAATGGCAAATTTGGCTCATTTTATCACCGTAATAGGCGTTCTGCACCTTTTTCCTCCCGATTCATCCCAAAATAGTTTTCCACTCAATACACATTTGGTATTATGGAGCATCGTCATTTCAAAACTCACAATGCGTACAGGAGGACTGCATGAAGCTTAACAAAAAAGAGGTGGCTCAAAATCTCCGGTTATTCGGATATAAACGGTATGGCACCATGAAGAAATTTGCCGAAGCGCTAGATATGAATCCTTCCACATTATATTCCGGGTACTTGAATGGCCGAAGCCTGCCGGGACCGGTCTTGCTTGTGAAATTGATCGATCTGGGATGTAATATCAATTGGTTGTTAACAAGCCGTGAAACACCCTTCATCTCCGATTCATTGGATGCAGCAAAAAAAGCGGACGATGAAAATCTGCGGCTGCATGTCGCTCTTCCCCGGACTGTGATTCCTGCACCTACCTATGCTGAACCGAAAAAATCCAACGGTATGTATGCCGGTTCCCGCCGATGACTTTTTTCAACTGGTGATTGAGGAGAACATTCGGTACACTCGTTGAACAGCGAACAGCAATGCGATGACAACCAAGACGTATTGGCAAAAATATAGAACAGAATTATTATTCTACTTCGGATTTCTCACAATCCTCGGCATTGCATTTTTTCTGCAGGCGATTTTTGCTGATTCGTACGATGTGCAATCTCCGAAACCAACAACGTACGAGATCATCAATGTCTTTGTCGACCGGGTGATTGCTGCATACTTGTGGTTGCTGTTAACCCCGATGATCATCTGGGTTGCAGAAAAGATCTCTGATAAAAAACTCCCGTTTGTGGCCGTCTCGTTCGCTCATCTGTTCATAGGACTGTTCTTCACCTTCCTACACATACCGCTCTACTCAACATACATTTATGTTATCCATTCGCTCGTGCCGTGGATGTACGGCATGTATTTCGAAAAAATGCCGGATGTGGCGTATATCGATTATGTCTACAATTCTCTGGCCCGGGTCAACCATGTGTACCGTTTGCTGTATTACAGTATCATCATTGCCATCCATTTTGCCTTTGATTACTTCAGGAAATATACCGAACGGGAACTGCGTGCTTCGCAGTTGGAAGTGCAGTTAAAAGAAGCGCAGATCCGTACACTTCATCAACAATTGCAGCCGCATTTCCTTTTCAACACACTGAACGGCATTTCGTCGCTGATGTATAGAAGTGTTGATCAAGCCGATAAGATGCTTACGTATCTTGGAGACCTTCTCCGCATTTCACTTGAACGGATGAACGTACAGGAAGTGCCGCTGAAAGATGATATCGCTTTCATCGAACGGTATCTGTTGATCGAAAAAACCAGAATGGGAGACCGGTTAGTGGTCAAAACAAATTTCCAACCGGACACGTTGGACGCTTTAGTGCCTTGCATGATGGCACAACCACTGCTGGAAAACGCCATCAAGCATGGTATTGCACCGCATGCTAAACAAGGTACTGTCACCGCTTCTTCATGGCGTATTGCCGAGAAGCTTTTCTTCCAAATTGAAGATGATGGAAAAGGATTCGACCAATCGCTGGATATCAACCTCACCAAAGGCTATGGCATTAAAAACACCCTCGAACGACTCAATATCCTCTACGGGAATAATTACACCCTCTCTTTTTCCAACAAAGAAACCGGCGGATTGCGTGTAACTCTTTCTATCCCGTTTCGTATGGTTACGGACTGAAACCACCGTTTTCCTTCACTTTCCGATACAGTACGATATGATTCGCGCGATTATCGTTGACGATGAGCCTCTCGCACGCGAGAAAGTGCAGCTCTTTGCCAAAGATGAAACAGATATCGAAATCGTCGACATCTGTTCCAACGGCCACGAAGCGATTACCTCCTATCAAAAACTGAAACCCGATCTCTTCTTTCTTGATATCCAAATGCCGGAAATGAACGGTTTTGATGTGCTAAAACACATCACCACCCATCCTCTGCCAGGAATTATTTTTATTACGGCATTTGATGAATTCGCGCTCCGTGCTTTTGAATTCCATGCGTTGGATTACCTGTTGAAGCCGTATGATCGTGAACGCTTTCATAAAGCGGTCGGACATGCACGCGAAACCATCCTTTCCCGATCCCAGTCCGAAGTGACGACAGAACAGATCAAAGCGCTGTTGGAATCGGTGAAGAGTGCACCTGCCGCGCTTGACCGGTTGGTCGTGAAAACAAACGGCAAGATAATTTTTTTGCGAATGGAAGAGATCGATTGGATGGAAGCGGCGGGCAATTATGTGAAACTCCATGTTGGGAACGAATCCCACCTCGTCCGCGAAACGATGAATAAATTGGAGGAGCAGTTGCATCCGCAAAAATTCATACGAATCCACCGAAGCACGATCATTAATATAGAGAAGATCAAAGAATTGCAGCCATATTTCAATGGGGAATATAAAGTGATTTTGCAGAACAACACACAGGTCATCCTTAGCCGTGGATTCCGTGAAAACTTCACTAAAGTATTTGGCAAACCGCTTTAAAATAAAAAACCCCGGTGTACCGGGGTTTTTTATTGTCATACTATATCTTACAGTGTTACAACCTTTGCATTAAAGACGCCATCCAACGCTGCTACTTTCTGCAATACTGCATCGGGAATCGGTGTGTCCACATTGACCACTGTCAATGCGCGCTCTCCAATTCCCGATCGACCTAATGACAATCCTGCAATATTGATATTCGCTTCTGCAAGAATGGCACCCACCTTCGCAAGCATTCCTGGACGGTCTATATTAGTATAATAGAGGAACGTGCCTTCAGGATTCCCTTCAATGGCATATTTGTCCAAACGAACAAATTTCAAATGCCTTCCGCCGAAAACGGTTCCGGCAAATACCCGTTGTTCGGATTCCGTCGTATATTTTATGGTTAACAGATTTGCATAGTCATCTGCTTCGGCGTTCTTTGTTTCGCTGATCCTCACACCCATAGACTGTGCAAGTACTGGAGCATTGATATAGTTCACCGGCTGGCTCATCAGTTTTGAGAAGAGTCCACGCAGTACGCCGGCTTTGATCAATTCGGAATGCTTATGGAGCAACTCTCCGCTCAGATCCACCGATAATTCCTTCAACTGACCTTTCATTACCTGAGCCTGAAGCGATCCAAGCTTTTCGGCAAGTTGCAGATACGGCTTGATCTCATTCGGCACACCAGACTGCAGTGCTGCAGCATTTACGGCACCGACAATACCCCGATCTTTCAATGCGTCCGCAATCTGTTCTGCGATCTGAATCGCCACTTTTTCCTGGGCTTCTTCCGTGGATGCACCCAAGTGCGGTGTCGCAACCACTTTGGGATGCTTCGCAAGCGTATAGTCTT
Organism: Bacteroidota bacterium; assembly: GCA_041665225.1. Lineage (GTDB taxonomy): Bacteria > Bacteroidota > Ignavibacteria > UBA10030 > UBA8401 > UBA8401. The sequence continues at coordinate 906 of JBAYJG010000080.1, read as the reverse complement.
TCGGGGGTTCTTCAACGAACACATCCAATGCCGCACCGGCCACATGGCCGCTGTCCAGCGCTTTCAATAACGCTGCCTCATCGATGATCCCTCCGCGAGCGCAGTTGATGAGACGTACCCCTTTTTTGCATTTCGCGATGGTTTGTTCATTCAGCAGACCGCGGGTTTCATCACTCAGAGGAGTGTGCACAGTAATAAAATCAGAGCGGCGGTAGATTTCTTCGAGAGAAACAAGTTCAACATTCATTTTTAAGGCAACATCCGCAGCAAGTACCGGATCGAAACCGATGGTTGTCATTCCGAAAGCCTGCGCGCGGGTGGCAACTTCGCGGCCGATCTTTCCCATGCCGACGATGCCGAGTGTTTTACCGTATAATTCCGTCCCCATGAATTTCTTCCGGTCCCAACGGCCTGCTACCAGACTTGCATGTGCATTCGGGATATTCCGGGCAACTGCCATCAACATGGAAAATGTATGCTCTGCCGTCGAAAGTGTATTCCCGCCCGGCGTATTCATGACAATGATACCTTTGCGAGAAGCAGCCGCGGAATCAATATTATCAACGCCGGCACCGGCGCGGCCGATCACCTTCATGGAAGTGGCTTTCTCTATAATATCTGCAGTAACTTTTGTTCCGCTGCGGACCACCAGAGCGGCATAGTCGTGAATAATCTGCTTTATCTCTTCTGCCGGAAGACCAGGTTTCAGATCGACCTGAAAACCTTCTCGGGTCAGAATATCTATGCAACTCTGTTCGATCGGATCTGTTATGAGTATTTTCATGATGTTATGTAAAAATAGTATCCCCGGCCGAAACAGCCGGGGAAGGGTGAAAAAATGTCCTGGATTATAATTATTTCGTCATCAACGAATTCAACGTAGCTTTCACACCAGAGCCCATATCG
>JBAYJG010000079.1:0-11455 GCA_041665225.1 Bacteroidota bacterium | reverse complement strand
GAACGATGATTCGATCTCCCGGACAGTATATTATTATCCTTCAGGTTCTATCAAATCTTTCAGCGTGAACATCCCTTTTTATGAGATTGGGGAAGTTGATACTGTTGTTGCACAGTGGCAGACAGGAACAGGGTCGGCAGTCTCTTTGAACGGTACTGCCGTCAACGAAAATGGTAACGTCCCTGTGCGGGTCGATCGTGACACAATACTTTCTCTCGTTGCTCAGGGTGAATCTTCAGATACAGTCTACATTCCGGTCATAGGAGTAATAAGCGAAAAATATAATCGTGCATTTCACAGATCGATGATGGCGTCTACAACGGATTGGGGATATTCCGTCAACGATGCGAACGATGGCAATGATAACACATTCTGGAAAAGTGCCGCCGGGAAAACACAATGGGTGTCGGTCGATTTTGGGAAAACCATTTCGGTGAAGAATATTCGACTGTTGTGGGGATCGGTCTATGGGACAACCTATTATCTCTATCTCTTAAAAGAAACCGGAGAAGCCAATGTGTTTTATAATACATCAACAGGAGACGGGGGAAAAGATTCAATCAGCGGAATTACGGGATATGGACGCACATTCAAGATCCTGTGTTTAAAGAATAATACTGTGGACGATCCTTATATACTTAAGGAGATTGAAGTATACGGTACGAAAGGTGTTACTTCGATCGGCAGCGAAGAGTCAATTCACCCTGTCCAATTTTCCTTGTATCAGAACTATCCCAATCCGTTCAATCCAATGACAACTTTCACATATTCCATCCCAGCGAACGGAGGAAATTCACTGCCACAGAATGTATCGTTGATGGTTTTTGATATGCTGGGGAAAAAGGTAACAACACTTGTGAATGAAAAGAAAGAATCAGGAATATATACTGCCAATTTTGACGGTTCGCAACTGGCAAGCGGGGTATATGTTGCACAGTTGCGATATGGCGCTGCGATGCAGGCACGGACAATGCTGTTGTTAAAATAACATAACGAAGATTGTATGACAAAATTTCGGTTGATCTGCTGCCTTTGGGTAATGATGTTCTCAACTGCGAGTTCGCTTTCGGTGCAGCGATATTCTGCCATCGGACATCTCACATTGGAGAGCGGGGATACGCTGTACGACTGCACGGTAGGATATCGAACATTTGGTACGCTGAACAAGGATCGTTCCAATGCCATCCTTTTTTGCACCTGGTATATGGGAAACAGTGCCGACCTGGAAGAGTTGATTGGCAATCCATCGTTTGTGGATTCGACAAAGTATTTTGTGATCGCAGTTGATGCGCTTGGAGACGGCGTTTCGTCATCCCCTTCGAATAGTATCCGCCAGCCGAGAGAACGATTTCCCGCAATCACTATCCGGGATATGGTCACATCGCAATATCTGATGCTGGTGAAAGAGTTCGGCATTCGTCAATTGCACGGCGTGATTGGCGGTTCCATGGGAGGCATGCAGGTGTTCGAGTGGGTTGTCGCTTATCCGAAGTTCATGAAGAAAGCGGTTGCGTATGTCGGCACACCGCAGTTAAGCAGTTATAACAGATTATTCTTTACCGTACTGGAATCGATCATCGGTGCGGGAAAGAAATATTCGATGAGTGCGGTTGATCGTTCGGCGCTCTATTCGATGACATTCGCCCTTGTCCTGCGCAGCCCGGAGTTTATCAATGCCGAAGTGACTCCGGAAAAGTATCAGGAATATATCCGGTCATTTTCACAGGACACGATTTCGATGGATCGCTGTATCGATCTTTCCTATCAGCTTCGCGCGATGATCGCTCATAATATCTTCCGCAATGACCGGAAAGATGGAGTTTCAGCAGCGGACAAGGTCAGCGCACAATTATTGCTGATTGTTGCTGCAAAGGATCTGACAGTCAATCCTGCGCCGGCGATTGCGTTTGCGGGTGAAAAACACGCAACGCTCATAGAGTTGAACAACGATTGCGGCCATCTAGCGCCGGGCTGCGAATTTCAGCGATGCAGCGAAGCAATCACACAGTTTTTTGGACAAAAATAATTCTACAACGATACAATGGAATACTCAGGAGAGATGTAATGAAACGGTACGACGGAACATCAACGGTTGAAACGATCGCATTATCACGAAGCGGAAGGCTCTTTCAATATTCGCCAACAGAAAAGATTCGCATCTTGGAGGTTGATAATTTTCCGCTGCTGGGGAAACTGACGGCATTTCGGTTTATTGAGTGGGCTCAAAAAAATCCTGGGGGAGTGGTATCCCTGCCGACAGGCAAAACACCTGAGCATTTCATTAAATGGGTGAAACGCATTCTCGACCAGTGGAATACCAAAGAGATCCAGTCACAATTGGAATCCTATCAGATCGATCGCAACACTATTCCTGATATGAAGAGTTTTTCATTCGTGCAGATCGATGAATTCTATCCGATGGATTCCAGTCAGCACAACAGTTTCAACCATTATGTGAAGAATCTCTATCTGAAAGGATTCGGGTTGCGGGAAGAGAATGCATTGCTGATTGATTCAACGAATCTTGGCTTGCCTAAAGGGAAAAAGATGTCTGATATTTTCCCGGACAATATCGTCGATCTGACACTCCGCGTTCGGCAAACCCGCACGGAACGGGAGCGGTCACAGAAGGAAGTGATCAACAGGGTGGATTGGTTTTGCATGGAATACGAACGGAAGATCCGGGAAAAAGGGGGAATCGGGTTTTTCCTGGGAGGCATCGGACCGGACGGCCACATTGCGTTCAATGTGCGCGGTTCGAGTTTCTATTCGGTGACTCGTCTGACCGGCACGAACTATGAAACGCAGGCGAGCGCCGCAACAGATTTGGGCGGGATCGAGATCTCCCGTAACCGTCTCGTCATCACTATCGGCCTTGCAACAATCACCTACAATCCTTCCTGTACTGCAATCATCATTGCGGCGGGAGATGCGAAAGCGGAGATCGTCCGGCAGGCGATTGAAGAAGATAGGAATCCCTTATATCCGGCGTCGATCCTGCAGGATATTGAACATGGAAGGTTCTATCTGACGAAAGGAGCGGCAAGCCGTCTCACCCAGCGGCAATTCGTCGATTTTGAAAATATCCCTTCGCTTGATGAACAACGGATTGATGACGTTGTTACATCGCTTGCACTGTCGTGCAATAAGTCGTTTGACGAACTGCGCACCGAGGATTTTCAGCAGGACCGGTTTGCAACGGCATTGTTGACGAAAACAAAAGGGAAGTGCGCGGAGTTGTCGCAGAATGCAAAACAGCGAATGAAAGCCAAAATCGATAAAGGACTCGAGCAGTTAACCAATACGGTGTTCTTGCATACCGAGCCGCATCATGATGATATCATGCTTGCGTACATGCCGTATTTGCATCACCTGGTCCGAGATCCGGCAAGCCATCATTACTTTGCCAACCTGACTTCGGGATTTACTGCGGTGTCGAATCAATATTTCCTCTCCATCATCCAAAAGTTGATCGCTCGACTCGATCAGGGACATTTCGCTGCATTGTTTGAGGAAGGATATTTTGACCCGAACAATATTGTGAAACGGACAGAGGATATCTATTTGTTTTTGGATGGGACCGCCGGCCGGCATCAGGAACAAAAGGATGAGGCTGAGGCGCGCCGCATGCTGCGCAATCTTAAAGAAGTGTATCAAACGAAAAATCTTGCTGACCTTCGGTTGAAAACGAAAGAGCTTGAAGCGTATGTTCTCTCGCAGTATCCCGGCGCGAAAGATTCGCCGGATATTCAAACACTTAAAGGAATGATCCGCGAATGGGAAGTGGAACTGCTCTGGTCACACTTCGGCATTGAGCCGTCGGCAATATTCCCGCTTCGGCTTGGTTTCTACCGCGGCGATATCTTTTCTGAAGAACCGCAACTCAATCGCGATGTACAACCAATTCTGCAATTGATCAAAAACATCAAACCGGACGTAATATCCGTTGCATTCGACCCGGAAGGAAGCGGTCCGGATACACATTATAAAGCAATGCAGGCGGTGGCAGAAGCGGTGAAACTCTACGAAAAAGAGAGCGGGAATTCGAAGATCCGCATATGGGGATATCGCAATATCTGGTATCGGTTCAAGCCGTCGGAGGCTGATGTGATGGTTCCGGTTTCTCTCAATACATTATCGCTCCTGCATACGTCGTTCAATAATTGTTTTGGATCGCAGCGTGCGGCGGAGTTTCCGAGTTATGAGCATGATGGGCCCTTCTCCGAACTTGCGCAAAAGATCCAGGTGGAACAGTATGGCATGGTGAAGAATTGTCTTGGCAAAGAGTACTTTTTGAAAAGCTCTCACCCGCGGCTGCGTGCAACTCGAGGAATGATCTTCTTCAGGGATATGTCCTTGAATGAATTCTATGAAAAAGTGCGTGAACTGGAGAAAGCGACAGAAGCAAAATAGCTGTTGAGTTTTGCGGAAGGAATAAAAAAACGGCGACCATACGGTTGCCGTTTTTTATTGGAAGGAGTCTCATTCATACTCACATCTAAACCCATGTGTGTCATTTTGAATCCCGCTATAGAGTTTCGATTTTGCGGGATGAGAAATCTGTTTTTAATCTCTTAAGGGTCTAATTCCCCGCCGCTTGCGGCGTCATTCCTGCGAAAGCCGGAATCCAGGACCTGGATGCCAGTCCCAAAGGGATTCCTTTGGAACGTACGCTGGCATGACAAGATATCTCGCGGCTTGCCGCGAGGACATTCATTAACAGAATTCTTACGGCATCTATTGAATGAATTCAAATGTCTCTCGTAATCGGATATCTTCCGAGGAAGCGCCCACCATGACATCGAATTCTCCCGGTTCCGCTCCCCACTGCAATTGCTGATTATAAAATGACAGTTTTTCTTTATCGATGATAAACTGAACTGTTTTGCTCTCTCCTGCTCTCAGTTGTATTTTTTTAAAGTCTTTCAACTCTTTAACAGGCCGCACTATTGAACCGACGTTATCCCGGAGATATAACTGAACAATCTCTTCGCCGTTATATTTTCCAGTGTTCGTAATGGTTACGGAAACTTCAATCTGTTCACCGGCAGTCATGTTCTTTTTATTTAATTGCAGATTGCTGTACTGAAACGCTGTATAACTGAGCCCATAACCGAATTCATATTTTGGATAGATGGATAAATCAGTATACGAAGAGTTATAGTTATGATTCTTGTCGTTTGTAGCAGGACGGCCTGTGTTGAAATGACTATAGTAGATTGGGATTTGTCCGACGCTGCGGGGAAAGGTCATGACAAGTTTTGCGGATGGAGTATAATCCCCGAAGAGCACATCGGCGATGGCATTTCCTGCTTCACTGCCTAACCACCATGTGTAGAGAATTGCCGGAGCGTTGTCGGCAGTATAATTGAACACTAACGGCCGGCCCGCATTGATCAACACGACGACAGGCTTTTTGGTCGCAAGCAGTTCCTTCAACAAATCTTCCTGGACACCGGGGATAGAAATATCACTGCGGCTTTTCGCTTCGCCGGACATATCTCTTCGTTCACCAATGCTCAAAATGACGACATCGGATTGTTTTGCAATTTTTACTGCTTCGGCAAAACCGTCTTTATTGTTCCCTTCAATATCACAACCTTTTGCGTATAATACTGTTGTCCATTTGCTTACCGCATTTTTTACACCATTCCATTGGGAGACAATAAAGCTCGAATCTGTACCAGGCAGATCAATATCCCAAAAGCCTTTATTTTGCTTCAAAGGCTTTACTAATGGACCGATAAACGCAATGGTTTTCGTATTCTTGGATAACGGTAAAAGATGGTTTTCATTTTTCAACAGGACAATGCTTTTTGCAGCAATTTCTCTCGCTGCTTTTGCATGGTCGGGATTATTCAACTCGTGTTGTTCCCGTTCCGCATTGCAGTATTTGAACGGATCATCGAACAGTCCCAGTTCAAATTTTTTGCGCAAAATTCTTCGGACTGCGTCGTCGATGACAGCTACCGGCACCTTCTTATCATTCACAAGCTGCGCAAGGTTATTTTTATAGCAGCGGCTTTCCATATCCATATCGCTGCCGGCAGTCACTGCGGATAATGCCGCTTCATAACTGTTTTTGACGTTCCCATGATTGATCATCTCTCCAATGGAGCCCCAGTCACTGACAACAAATCCTTTGAAATCCCATTTCCCTTTGAGAATATCTCTTTGCAAATATGCATTTCCTGTCGCCGGCACGCCGTTGATATCGTTGAACGAATTCATGAATGTCGCAACGCCTGCTTCCGCTGCTGCTTTGAAAGGAGGGAGATACACTTCCCACAGCATGCGATCGCTCATATCAACGGAATTGTAATCTCTTCCGCCGATTGCAGCACCGTACGCTGCATAATGTTTTGCACAGGCCATTAAGGAAGTGACGTCGCCAAGTGCTTTACCCTGAAAACCCTTCACGCGTGCCGACGCGACCAGTGAACCGAGATAGGGATCTTCACCGGCCCCTTCCATCACTCGTCCCCAGCGCGGATCGCGGGCAATATCGACCATCGGCGCAAATGTCCAGTGAATGCCGCCGGCGCTTGCTTCCGTTGCTGCAATTCGTGCGGAGCGTTGAATAGCATCCAAATCCCAGCTGCACGCTTCGGCTAACGGGATGGGGAATGTGGTTTTGTATCCATGCACAACATCCTGTCCAAACAGCAGAGGAATTTTCAAGCGAGATTGCATAGCAATTGTTTGCCAGCGTCGCGTTCGTTCCGTTCCCAGACAATTCAACAGCGAACCGAGCTGTCCGTTTCGCACCTGATTTGCTTTGTCATTGTCCACAGTTGTCGGACCTGTTGCAGTCCAGTCATCATTATACTGGTTCATCTGACCAATTTTCTCTTCCAGCGTCATCAGCTTCAGAAGCGAATCGATCCGTTGCTCAATCGATTGTTGTTGTGCAACAGCAGTGAATGCAAAGATCAACAACAGGGAAAGTATTTTTTTCATTGGCTGCCTCGGCAAAAATCCGGTATCGGTAAAACTGTTTTTGGAGAACGATGATTAATAGACTACTGTTTGAATCCCTCTCGCAGGTATTGTCTGAGAAACAGACTGTGAACCGACCATAAGTTTGTAGGAAACTGGTGCATCGGATTGATTCATAATAACAGTTACCATTGAACCATCGACATTGGCAAAAGTCGTGCTCAGCAGCAGACTGCGGCTGCTGACGGTGCTGACTCTTTTCGCATTCGGACGGATAAATTTTGAAAAATGTCCGATATAAAAATAGGAAGGGGTATATATCAGTTCACCTGTTCCCACATTGGCGTGCACCGGTGCAAAACAGAAGTTGCCGACATGATTCGGTCCCCCTTGTTCATCCAACAGAATATTCCAATCAGTCCAGCCGACAGTTCCATTGTTGAAATCGTTGATCATCGACGCACCATATCGTTCGGCATTCGGCCAGTACTGATAGTGTTCCGCAGTAAAACTCTCAGCGCATCCTTCGGTGAAAAGCAGTTTCTTGTCGGGATACGACTCGTTCACCGCCTTCACGTTGTCGAACATCGGTTTTCCGCCGGCCCATGTTTCGTACCAGTGGAAGCCGGTCCCCCAGACATATTTGGCAGCTTCCGGATCGCTGAAGATGACATTCACTCTTTGATTGATCAAGTCGCGGTTATGGTCCCAGACAATGATGTTTTTGTCTGCCAATCCCTGTTGGGCCATGGTCGGACCGAGATACAGTTTGAGAAAATCCCGTTCCTCTTCAGCAGTGTAGATGCACGATTCCCACTTTTGCGTTGCCATCGGTTCATTCTGCACGGAAACGCCCCATACTGGGATGCCTTCCGTTTCGTAGGCCTTGATAAATTTTGTGAAATACATCGCCCAGCTTTTGTAAAATTCAGGAAGCAGTTTTCCTCCTCTGAGCATTGTTTTAGTATCCTTCATAAATGCGGGAGGGCTCCAGGGACTTGCATAGAGTGTTAGTGATCCGCCGGCAGTTTTTATTGCCTGTTTGATAAGTGGAATGCGAAACTGTTTATCGTGATCGATCGAAAATGATTTCAATTCTTTGTCACCCTCTTTCACATACGTATAACTTCCGCTGCTGAAATCAGAACTATGTATTGTTGTTCTGGCAAGAGAGTAGCCAATTCCCTTTTCACGGTCATAATATGCAGTCAACAGCTCTTGTTGTTTTGCTGCGGGAAGTTTTGCAAATACTTCGGCAGATGCATCGGTAATTGCGCCTCCAATACCGAGAAATGACTGGAATGTTTTCTGGGGATTGACAAAAACACAGATCTCAGTTTCCAGCGGCTGTACGGACTGCCCGAACCGCGTAACGGCAGTTCGGGTAAGCCGGTAGTCGGTATTTTCTGCAGTTGTGTAAACAGTTACATCATTATGGCTGCCGGACTGTTGAGCTGGACTCAGCAATGCACCGGAGAGGATAAGAATGACCAACAATGAACTTTTCATAAATTTTCCCAATAAGTTTTTCAGATTGATGTGATGATTGGCATTGTGCTGGGGATGATGAGCGGTTGAACGTTGATGACTAATGGATTTCTGATCATGTCTTTCTCACATCACATTCTTCCCAATTTTAGTCTATATTAATAGTAACATATATAATGCCAATAGTAATAATACTAATTCTGTTGAATTAATGAAGGTTAATTACTGAAAGTTTATCATTATGATATGCTACCATTTATCAATCTGATAAGGTTGTTGTGAACCATCCATCGGATCGAACGTGGCGTACGTTTGAAGGACTGTCTCTCAATATTTTATTTTTACCGACAATTCACTATACTTCAATCATGAAACTCCAAGCAACACACTACCGCAGTATAATGTTCCTGCTCTTGCTTCCACTTCTCCTTGTACCGGCTCAGACGAATGATTACGGCAAGTTCGTCTCCACGCGTTGGGGAATGGAAGAAGGACTTCCGCAAAGCTCCGTGAACGATATACTCCAGTCTCAGGATGGTTTTATTTGGCTTGCGACCTTCGGCGGATTGGTGCGGTTTGACGGTGTGCAATTCACGGTATTTGACCGCTCGAATACTACCGGAATGCGTTCAGACCGGATGCTGAATATAATGGAAGATCACACCGGGGCATTGTGGTGCGTCACTGAAGACGGTGTGTTGCGGATGAAGGGAAATGTTTTCTCCGCATTTTTGACCTCCGATGGTATCGTTCAGTATTCACCCACTATGATGCAAGAAGATCGTCGCGGTGTCTTGTGGGCAACTGCGAATGGAACGCCGTACCGTTTTGAAGACGAAAAATTCCGTACTGTTATGGTGAATCAAGATCCAACTCTGGCACGTCGGGCAATAGCGGATCCTTCCGGAGTATGGCTGGCGCATCGTAAGGAAGTTCTTCGTACGCTCGGGGATTCTATTATACTCATCTTAGATCTGCAAAAAAAAATGACGAGTAATATCGTAGATTTTGTTGAGTATCCTGCAGGTTCCGGAACATATTGGCTCGCAACGACAGGGGACGGCATTCTGCGTGTCAGCAACGGTGAAACAACGATACTGGATGAGAAGAACGGACTACCGTCGCATTTCATCATGTCATTCTTTATCGACCGATCCGGCACCTTATGGGTTACTGCGTTTAACGGCATTAGCCGATGGGACGGCAAAAAGTTTGTGCCGATGCAGACTATCAGCGGTATTGGCGACCAAGAGATGCACACGCTCACACAGGATTTTGAAGGAAATTACTGGGCTGGTACACCGGCAAACGGTTTGTTACGCCTGCGTACTGCTGTCATTTCGATGGTTGGACCGGAGCAGGGACTCCTGGAAGGAAAGATGCTGTCTCTGGCCCGGCGAAAAGACGGCTCGATGATTTTCGGCACGAACTGCGGCGGCGTGTATGAATGGAACAATGGCAAAGCATTCTATTCCGAAATGAACAAGTATCTTGTAAATTTATGTGTTTGGACAGTGCTTGAAGACTCGCGCGGCCGCGTCTGGACCGGGGCACGTCAATTGACGAGGTTCGATGATGTAAAGAAAAAAGGAGTGGTGTTCGATTCGACGAATGGATTTAACGGATTGGATATTTTTGCGCTCTTCGAAGATTCGAAAGGAATCCTTTGGATTGGATGTCTGAACGGATTGTTCCGTTTCGATGGTGATCGGTTCACTCAGTTCACCAAGGCAGACGGATTGCCGACTGATGATGTCCGTACTATCGTTGAAGATCGCACCGGCGTATTGTGGATTGGTACTGTGAATGGAGTGTCCCGATTGGAGAATGGAAAGTTTACAATATTTTCGCTGGAGGAAAGAAAAGAGAAAGAGCAGTATATTCGCAGTCGCTATGTCCGTGCTATTCGCATTGAAGATGACGGTACCATGTGGTTCGGAACATACGGCGGTGGATTGGTCCGTTGGAAGAATGGAAGATTCTTTGTGATAACAACAAAAGAAGGTTTATTTGACAATATTGTTTCGCATATCGTTGATGACGGCCAGGGGAATTTTTGGATGGGATGCAACCGCGGAATCTTTACCGCGCGCATCAGTGAACTGAATGCTGTTGCTGACGGCGCAGCGCCCGCCGTCCAATGTTATTCCTTTGGGACCAGAGACGGCATGACGACATCCGAGACAAACGGTGGATTTCAACCGTCGGTGGTGAATGACGGAAAGGGGACTCTGTATTTCCCCACAGTCAACGGTGTGGCTGCAGTCGCCACACGCAGCATCCAGCGCAATACAATCGCCCCTCCGGTAAAGATTGAAGGGATTTCGTTGAGTGATCGCCCTATCGCTTACGACAGTATTGCAGTATTTCCGCACGACAGTACCGATATTTCCATTCATTATGCCGCACTCAGTTTTACCGATCCTGAAAAAGTGAGGTACCGGTATATGATGGAGGGTGTCGATGGTTCATGGATAGAAGCGGGATCGAGAAGAACGGCCTACTATTCGAATGTGAAACCGGGTGAATGGATTTTTCGGGTGATCGCATCGAACAACGATGGCGTCTGGAACACCGTCGGTGCAACTGTTCCCATTGTCGTCCGTCCGCCGTTTTGGATGACCTGGTGGTTCCGGACGTTAGTCGTGTTGCTCTTTCTTTTTAGCGGTCCTACTATCTATTATATGCGTGTGACACAGCTGAAGAAAGAGAAAAACGCCCAACTGCATTTTGCCGAGCAACTTATCGAATCTCAGGAGCAGGAACGGCGGCGCATTGCAGCGGATTTGCACGACGGATTGGGTCAACAGATCCTCATCATTAAGAATCGCGTTGAACTCGCATTGAAAACTGTTACGAATGCAGAAAGGACCGCAGACCAATTGCGGGAGATAGCCGAAAGCGCCCGCAGTTCGCTGAATGATGTCCGTTCGATCTCTCACGGTTTGCGCCCGGTCCACCTTGAACAGTTCGGACTTCGGGAAACACTGCTGAATCTGTGCGACCAGGTTCAGCAAGCATCCAAGTT
>JBAYJG010000078.1:0-11567 GCA_041665225.1 Bacteroidota bacterium | reverse complement strand
TTCACCAGCATCATGCGTTTTGTTTGGATAACGTTTTGGTATTGCAATCGATAGAAATACATTCCGCTGGAGATCCCTTCGCCGCTGAACGGAACGGAATATGTAGAAGGAGACTGTACTGCATTGACCAATGTTCTCACTTCGCGGCCGAGAAGATCATATACTTTCAGTGTTACCTGCCCGGTCCCTGTAAGATCATAGGGAATAGTCGTTGCAGGATTAAACGGGTTGGGATAGTTCTGATGCAGGACGAACGACGCCGGCACTGGATGTTGCTTCGGAGCACCGGCTATGCCGGTCTGCGCATTATATCGTCCGTTCGGTGCATTGTACGGACTTTTGCGAGCGATGTTTGTTGCATCCACCGCACGGACATAGAATTCCGGTGTTGCAACAGATGCCGGAATCACTGCCGTATATTTTCCCGAATTTGTTGCAGGATCAACTACTTGACTAAGAGACATCGTTATAGGAACGTATGATGCTCCGTTATTCACAGTGTAGAATAACTGCACAGAATCCATCTTCACAGCCGATTTTGAAACAACAAATACGCTGACTGAATAATTGTTTTCCGGAGTAATTGAAATTTCCGGATCAGAGCTGATCACCATACCAGGATAGAGAACGGCTTCATACGCATTGATTGTTCCCCATCCGATATCATTGTTCGGCGCCGATGCATTGCTTGCCGTCTGCCGCAATGCATCCCGCACCTGCACCGGTGTCAGTTCAGGATGAGCGGAAAGAACCATTGCAGCCACACCTGCCACAAGCGGTGTTGCCAGCGATGTTCCATTCGACAAACCGGAGTACCCGGCACTACTTGACGTCGTCGCACAATATGTTCCGACACCGTGCGCCATAACGTCTGGTTTTATTCTGCCATCCGACGTCGGTCCATTGGAACTGAAACCCGCAAGAGTGTTGAAACTATTGACTGCACCGACAGAAATGATACTGTCTGCATCGGCAGGTGATATGAGCGACGGGGGAACGCTGCCCGCCCCTTCGTTCCCCATTGCCGTGCAGAGTACTACCCCTTTCCGCGCTGCAATGATGGCAGCTTTTGACGTAACAGCTGTTCTCCCATTTAAATCAGCGTACACGTAACTTTTTTGTCCTGGATCAAAATCGAAATATCCAAGGGAACTACTGACGATATCGGCGCCCATCGATTCCATCCATTCGATACCGGCAACATAATTGTCTTCTTCTATATTTGTTTCCGTCGGCACATACTCCGTTTTCCCTAAAATAAATTCAGCATTGTATGCCGGACTAACCAATGATCCTTCTTTATAAGCACCAACCAAGGACATGGTGGACGTGCCATGGCTATCCTGATTAAAACTATCCGTTCCCTCGTTGGCGGTAGTAGCATCTTTTTGGATAAAATCATATTCTGCGATCACATTCATCTTCTGCATTGCTTCGTGCAGCTTCCAACGGAATCCTGTATCCAGCATCCCCACCAGCACACCACGGCCTTTAATTCCTATCTTGTGCACAGCAATGGCATTAATCAATTTCATATGGGTGATTGATTTTCCGTAAAGCAGCGAATCCGGATCGGTGACAGCTCCCTGAGATTTTTCCATCGATGGTTCCACTCGCTGCACTTCCCGACTTTTCATTACCGCTACCGGTTCCACGGAACGGACGAATGGAAGAAGCTGAACTTGAAGGAGTTGCTTTGCTGTAAGATATGCAGTCGCTGCATTAAACCAGCGGGATGTGTTTTCGATCGTGATCCCCTGGCTTTTCAATTTCAAAAGGTATATTGTGGAGACCGGCAGATCTTCGTCCGTAACTATTGTGACGGAAACTTTTGTTCGCCGATGCAATGCACGTTCTGAAATACCTGTAATACGGAAGATATCTTCTGAAGAAGCGTTTTTGGATAAGGAACTGACTTCTTTCGCTGTAAAATAGATCCAGTACTTCGACCGCTGTTCCTGACCAAACACCAGCGCAACCATACTGAAGAAACAGAAAAGCGTTACTGCTTTCATTGACATCACTTTCATTCGTTACAGGAATATACATTTTTGAGGAATCGATATCAATTGACAGTTATCAAGGAGAAATTCGCTAAAAACAACGCGCAATGCACAGATTTTACCCAAACTGCGCTTTCTATAGTAGGACCAATGTCCGTAGCACCATCGTGAACAGTATGATGCAATAGTCCAATTTTGTATATTATCACAGTAACTCACTGAAAGATTCACTATTGGAACAACACCTTGTTCAAGAACTTCGTAACAAAACTAAAATCGTACTTCGTCGATAAACCAAAAACAGTTCTGCCCCCGAAGCCGACCCCGCAAAAAGAAACTCCCAAACAGCATCAACATCAGCACAAAAAATTCCCGAGCGAAAAACCAGGCGGGGTGCACCATCCGCGCGACCAGCGAAAACGGGAAACCCGGGAAGAGTACAAGCTTCGACATGAAAAACAGGATCGTGAGAAACAAAATCAACAGGTTCTCACTATTACCAAAGAAAAACCGAAAGCAGTTGTCCCGTCAGAACCCTGGGATCCTTCCACATTCAAAGTGCCAGTGGCGGACGGCAAGACGCGCTTCCAAGATTTCGATCTTCCAATAGATATCATGCACGCCATTGCCGATCTCAATTTTCATTATTGTACGCAGGTCCAAGAACAAGTCCTCCCCATCTCCATGCGGGGAGATGATGTCACCGCGCAGGCGCAGACCGGTACAGGTAAAACAGCGGCATTTCTCATTACAATCTTCGCACACATCATCCGCAATCCATTGAAAGAACAAAAGAAGGGGACTCCGCGCGCTCTGATTCTTGCGCCGACACGCGAACTGGTAATGCAGATTGAGAAGGATGCACACTTGCTCGGCAAGTATGCACCCTGCACGGTCCTCTCCCTTGTCGGCGGCATCGACTATAACAAGCAGATGCAAAGCCTGAAGCATGAAACGGTGGATGTTATCGTTGCAACTCCCGGACGATTGATCGACTTCAAGAAACAGAAACTGGTCGATCTCGGAAAAACGGAGATTCTCGTGATTGATGAAGCGGATCGGATGCTGGATATGGGTTTCATTCCTGCCGTGCGCAGCATCGTCCTGAGCACGCCGCAAAAATCTGAACGGCAGACAATGTTCTTCACTGCAACAATGAATTCTGAGGTAAAACGCCTTGCAGAATCCTGGACACGTCAGGCAATTGAAGTCACCGTCACCCCGGATACAATGGCGGTCTCTGCGATTGAACAGATTACGTACATTACCACCAAAGAAGAAAAATTCCCGCTGCTGTACAATCTGATGCAGCAAAAACAATTAGAGCGAGTACTGATTTTTGTGAATCGCCGCGATGTGGGACGGGATCTAAAAGAGAAGCTGGAAACGTACGGCATCTCCTGCACTTTGCTCTCGGGTGACGTCGACCAGCGTCAGCGGATCAAACGATTGGAGAATTTCCGCGAAGGGAAAGTGCGCGTGTTAGTGGCAACGGATGTCGCGTCGCGCGGGCTGCATGTGGATGCGATCTCTCACGTGATCAATTTCAATCTTCCGCAGGATGCCGAAGAGTTCGTCCACCGCATCGGCCGGACCGGACGCGCCGGCGCAACCGGCATCGCCATCAGTTTTGCGGATGAGGAGGATTCATACGAGATTCCGAAACTGGAAGAGTATATGAAGAGGAAGATCGAATGCATCTATCCGGATGAATTACTGCTGGCGCCGGTTACTGAGATCTTTCCGCGGAAAGATATTAAACGGGAACGACCTGCACCTCGCCGCGGAAGCAGCGGTGGAGGCAGAGGGAAACATCCGGGAAGTTCCCGTCGCCCGCCGAGGCGCACTGCATAATTGATCCTTCTTGACGACAGAAAAAAGCGCGGATGAATGTCCGCGCTTTGCGTTTTAAATCTCTGAGTTTCCCTCCATAATCAATACTTTTTCCACGTGTAGCTCACTTTCATTAAGTAACTTCCATTGTAACTAATGTCGGCACGGACGCAAGTCCGTGCACAAGTGTTTTTACCCCGAATTGTTTTACTGGAACGGTTTATTTTTATAGAGAACTATTGTCGGCACGGACGCAAGTCCGTGCAAAAGTGTTTTTTACCCTGAACTGTTTCACTGGAACGGTTTTTTTATAGAGAACTATTGTCGGCACGGACGCAAGTCCGTGCAAAAGTGTTTTTACCCCGAACTGTTTTACTGGAACGGTTTATTTTTATAGAGGACTAATGTCGGCACGGACGCAAGTCCGTGCACAAGTGTTTTTACCCCGAACTGTTTTACTGGAACGGTTTATTTTTATAGAGGACTAATGTCGGCACGGACGCAAGTCCGTGCTTTGCAGTTATGAAATACAAAGCGAAAAAACAATATCGGCTCCCCTACTATAATTACGCCAGTTCTGGATATTATTTTGTCACTTTGTGTACAAAAAATCGACTCAAATATTTCGGGTCGGTTCAAAATGGAAGTATCATATTATCCGATATTGGGAGAATTGTTGAAAGATCCTGGCAGTATATACCCAGAAGTTCTTCTTTTGCTACATTGGACCAATTTGTTATCATGCCTAACCATTTGCACGGGATTATTTTACTTGACAATCCGTACGAAGATCGGGAGTTAACGGAGAAACGATTTGAGATCAGAAATAATTCTCTTTCCGTAATCATCAGAACTTTTAAAGCTGCAGTAACAGCTAGAGTTCGAGAAAAACACCCTTCCCTTCTACTCTGGCAAGAAAGATATTATGATCGAATAGTCCGTAACGAAAAAGAATTGCAGATTGTTAGGAATTATATAATGAACAATCCTTTACAGTGGGAAGAGGATCGCAATAATTCCATAAATATTTTGATGTGATAACTACTTCATTGGAACGGTGTTGCCACCGTTCCGACAGAGATGGCTTATTTTAAGAGGACTAATGTCGGCACGGACGCAAGTCCGTGCAAAAGTGTTTTTTACCCTGAACTGTTTTACTGGAACGGCGTTGCCACCGTTCCGACAGAGATGGTTTATTTTTATAGAGGACTAATGTCGGCATGGACGCAAGTCCGTGCAAAAGTGTTTTTTACCCTGAACTGTTTTACTGGAACGGTGTTGCCACCGTTCCGACAATTATGGTATTTCAAACTTCTACAACCGCAGGTTTTTCCGGCACCGGTTCTTCAACAAGATTTTTTTCTTTTGAGAAGAACGTATACATGGCAGGAATAACGAAGAGAGTCAATACGAGTGAAAAGAAAACCCCGCCGATCACAACAATCCCCATGGAGATGCGGCTCTTGGCCCCGCTGCCGAGTGCGAGCGCAATGGGCAGCGCGCCGAGCATGGTGGCAAGGCTTGTCATCAGAATGGGGCGGAAACGGGATACCGCTGCAATTTGTGCCGCTTCGAGTAATCGCACCCCTTTCGTCTTCTGCTGGTTCGCAAATTCAACAATCAAAATACCGTTCTTCGTCACCAGACCGATGAGCATAATAATGCCGATCTGACTGAAAATATTCAGTGTCTGTCCCATCAACCAAAGCGAGGCAAGCGCACCGGCGAGGGCAAGTGGAACCGTAAGCATGATCGTGACAGGATCGACAAAACTTTCAAACTGTGCGGCAAGAATCAGGTAGATGAGTATCAGCGCAAGTATGAAAGCAAACATCGTGTTGGAGGAGCTTTCCTGGTAATCGCGCGATGCACCGCTCAGCGCCGTCGCAAAGGATTCGTCCAGCACACTCTTTGCAATGCGGTCCATCTCTTTGATGCCATCGCCAATAGTTTTTCCGGGAGCAAGACCGGCAGAGATCGTAGCCGCTTTAAACCGGTTGAAGTGATACAGTTGCGGCGGCGCGCTTTGTTCGCGAAGCACTACAAGATTGTCCAGTTGCACCAACTCGCCGCGTGAATTCCTGACATAGAGCGAGGTCAGGTCGAGCGGTTCGTCCCGGTTAGATCGATCCACTTGACCGATCACCTGATACTGGAATCCGTTCATTTCAAAGTACGAAAATCGTTGTCCGCTGAACGCAAGCTGCAATGTTTGCGCGATATCGATGACCGAAACACCGAGTGTGCGTGCACGGTCGCGGTCAATGGAGATATCAAGCTGCGGCCTGTTGAATTTCAGATTTACATCCGCGTTGAGCAGTACGCTGCTTTTGTTCGCTTCCTCCATAAATTTGGGAACGAACTCGCGGAGCTTCTCAAAATTCTGATTCTGCAGAACATACTGAACTGGCTGTCCGCGGCCTCCACCGCCCACCAAGATCGTTTGTTCCTGGATGACGAATGCTCGGGCTTCTGTAAAGTTGCGCATGGACATGGCGAGATAATCAGCGATCTGCTGCTGTGACCGGTCCCGGTCGAACGGGTCGCTGAGACGCAGCCGTACAAAGCCAGTGTTCGTAGCGCCGGAGCCTGCAAACCCGGGAGCGGTAACACTCAAGGCAATTCGTTTTTCAGGAATTGAGTCGCCAATGAACGAAACAATCCGATCCATGAATGCATCGGTATATTCGAAGGAAGCTCCTTCCGGTCCGGTTATTTGCAACCGCAATTGACTTCGGTCATCCAGCGGCGCAAGTTCAGACTGCAGCGTTCTGCCGAAGAAAACGATAAGGACCAGCGATGCAGCGATGGTCACTATCGCAATCCAACGGTGTTTCATTCCGACTGTAAGAGTCCGACCATAGAATGCATTCATTCGTTCAAAAAATGGTTCGGTGAATTTATAGAATCTGCTATGAGTACGGTTCTTCCGGATGAGATGAGCATTCAGCATCGGCGTAAGGGATAACGAGACAAACGCCGAGATAAGCACAGCGCCGGCAAGGACGATACCAAATTCACGAAACAACCGTCCGACAAATCCCTGTAGAAAAATAATTGGAAGGAATACCGCGGCAAGTGTAATGGATGTTGAAATGACCACGAAAAAGATCTCTTTGGAACCTGCAAATGCCGCTTCCATCGGCGGCATTCCCAGTTCAACCTTTTTAAAAATATTTTCTGTCACCACGATACCATCATCCACCACAAGACCTGTTGCCAGTACAATGGCGAGCAGCGTCAGCACATTGATGGAAAATCCCATGATGTACATGATAAAGAACGCGCCGATCAGAGAGACGGGAATATCGATCAACGGACGAAATGCAATAATCCACTCCCGGAAGAAGAGAAAGATTATTCCGACCACCAGGAGCACTGCAATGAAGATTGTTTCCTGCACTTCCACGATGGAATGCTTCACAAATAGTGTATTGTCCATTGCGATATCAAGCGTAATATCCGCAGGCAAATCTTTTTTAATCTGCTCGATTCTTCGGTAGAATTCGTCGGCAATTTCCACATAATTGCTGCCAGGCTGCGGCACAATTGCAACGGCCACCATCGGCGTTCCCGATTGTTTCAAGATCGTCTCTTCATTTTCCGGTCCGAGATTGGCAAAACCAATATCACTGACGCGGACAATATTCGTTCCGTCGGATTTTATGATGAGATTATTGAAATCATCGAGTGTTTTCAATCTCCCCTTGGTATTGACGATCAACTCGGTTTGGCTGCCGGTAATTTTTCCGGACGGTAGTTCGACATTTTCACGCCCGAGCGCATTCCGGATATCCAACGGCGTCAATCCATACGCGGAAAGTTTTCCGGGATCCATCCAGATGCGCATGGCATAGCGTTTCATTCCCCATATCTGCGTGGTGCTGACGCCGGGAATTGTTTGGAGGTTTTGCGCAATAATATTTTCCGCATAGTCGCTCACTTCCAATTGATTGCGCGTATTGCTTTGCACCGTCATGGAAATAATTGCGTCCGAGTTTGCATCGCTCTTGGTCACAACGGGAGGAGCATCAATATCCTGCGGAAGCTGGCGCTGGGCGCCGGAGACTTTGTCGCGCACATCGTTCGCAGCAGCTTCAAGGTCCGCATCCAGATTGAACTCAACGGATATATTGCTCGATCCCTGGCTGCTGCTGGACGAAATGTTCCGTACGCCGGCGATACCGTTGATCGCTTTCTCCAGCGGCTCGGTGATCTGGGATTCGATCACATCCGCATTCGCACCGGTATAACTCGTCCGCACATTGATGAACGGCGGATCGATGGCGGGATATTCCCGTACACCGAGGAAATTAAAACTGATGACGCCGAATAGAATGATCATCAATGACATGACGATCGCGAGGACAGGACGGCGTATGCTGACGGAGGCAAGGCTCATAGAACGATATTGAATTATTCCGCGCGGTGGCGCAGTTAGTAACACTTCTTTGCGGCTTTGCGTGAGAAATCTGTCTATTTATTTCACAATTACATTGACCGTCATACCGGTACGTAGCTGCATTAATCCGGTTGTCAACACGGTGTCTCCCGATGACAATCCTTCAGTAATTTGCACCGTCGATGCGGTCCGGATTCCTATTTTCACCGGGACTGCTACTGCGGCGCCGTTCTTTTTCACAAAAATCGACTGCCCTTTTAAGACGGGAATAACGCATTGCGTCGGTACCATGAGCGCGTCGGTGATTTGTTTTAGTCGGAGCTCGATCTGCACGTACGAGCCGGGAAGAATGCGTTCATTTTTATTGTCCACCAGAGCCCGTAGCTGCAGCGTGCGTGTTGTCGGATCGACTTTTGGCTCGATGGCGTACAGTTTCCCGGTAAACTTCAATTTTGTCTCTTCACTGTTGAATTGCACGATATCCCCGACGCCAACCAGAGGAGCATACTTTTCCGGGATGGAAAAATCCACTTTCAGCAGATCGATCTTTTGCATGGAGGCGATGCGCGTTGTTTGAGAAACATATCCGCCTTCGCTGATGTATCGCAAACCGATTCTACCTTCGAACGGCGCACGGATCTCCCGCTTGCGGATCATCGCGGCAAGATTATCGCGGTCTGCTTTCAGCGTATTTACCTGGTTCACGGAAATATCATACTGCTCTTTACTGATACCGCTGACACCGTACAACTGTTTCTGCCGTTTTTCCTGTTCAACGGCAAGTTGTATCTGCAATTGTGTTTTGTTCAACTGTGCCTGCAGGTCATCATCGTTGATTTTCACCAGCAGATCATTCTTTTTTACATGGGACCCTTCGGTGAAATATATTCGTTCGATACGGCCGGCCGCTTCTGTCGTCAGATCCACTGCTTCCGATGCAAGGACAGTACCTGAGGAACGGACAACATTATCCAACGCCTGCGGCAGAACAACAAATCCGTTGACCGTTGCCGGTCCTGCCTGGCGCTTTGGCTGTGAAGCGGCGTTGCCGCTTTTCGATCCGCACGATGGAAGAAACAGCAGAGTGCAGACAATAATTGAAAACAAAAGGCTGCGATTGAGTAGGGTTGTCATGAAGATATGCGGAATTACTGTAAAAATTTCTTTCAATATACTATAAATAGACAACACATATCTACAGAAGTTTATTCCGCCAGCAGTCAAATATTTACAATTGTCTTTGATTGCTTTGCGGAATTACTTTCCTTACTTTTCACCCGTTCAACCGGCAAATTAATCACTTTACCCAGAAAGTCATATGAAAAAAATCTTGTTCCTTTCTCTACTTTCAACGCTGCTCGTTGCACAACAACCAACACCTTTTGCAAGTGAATCCGCCCGCCCATCGGAAGAGTGGGTGAAGCATGGCATCATTTATGAGATCTATCCTCGCTCCTTTTCCAAAGAGGGAACATTTGCGGGAATCGAGCAGAAACTTCCCGAATTGAAAAAACTCGGTGTCACCATTCTCTGGCTGATGCCGATCCATCCGGTCGGGGAAGAAAAACGGAAAGGTTCGCTCGGATCGCCGTATTCCATCAAAGACTATTACGGCATCAATCCCGAATTCGGCACGCTCGATGATTTCCAGAGATTGGTGAACACATCGCATGAGTTGGGATTCAAGATCATCATCGACCTTGTTGCTAACCACACCTCGTGGGACAGCAAAATGTTCAAAGAGCATCCCGAATGGTTCACGAAAGATTCTGCCGGAACATTTGTTCCCCCGGTTGCAGATTGGTCCGATGTTGTGGATCTGAATTACGACCGCCCGGAACTGCGACGGTATATGATCGAAATGCTGAAATATTGGGTGCGTGATATCGGGCTGGACGGATTCCGCTGCGATGTGGCAGAAATGGTTCCGACTGATTTTTGGAACGAAGCACGTGCCGCGCTCGATTCGATCAAACCGATCGTAATGCTTGCAGAAGGACAATATCCCGAACATCACCTGAAAGCGTTCGATCTGACCTATTCATGGAATTTCTATCAAACAATTGCTCCAGTCATGAGTGGCATAAAGCCCGCGTCAGAATTCGATTCAGTGCTTATCCGTGAAGCGTCGGCGTACCCGAAAGGATCCATCCGCATGCGCTTCAGTTCCAATCATGACGAAAATGCATGGGATAAACCGGATGTAGAGAAGTTCGGAACGGACGGCGCCCGTCTTGCAGCCGTTCTCGTTTCAACGTATCCCGGTGCACCGTTACTCTATAATGGACAAGAAGCAGGAAACAATACAAAACTTCAACTATTTGAGAAAGTTGACATCGACTGGACAAAAGGAAAACAGTTCAGACAGTTTTATACATCGCTCTATTCTATACGCGCCAGCAATCCCTCACTTGCAACTGGGGATTACCAGTGTGTGAAAAACAGTTCTGCCGATCGTGTGTATTCGTTCATCCGAACTGACGGGAAAAATACAGTTCTGACAGTGCTTAATTTTTCCGGCGAGATACAGAAGGTTAAACTGGAACTGCCGAAGATCTTTTCTTCATTGAAATTCACGGATCCTTTTACCGGGAAAACATCGAAGTATAAGAATGTGGAATCGATGAAACTGCCGAAGTTTGGATACAAACTGTTTGTCGTTGAGTAATTTTCCTTCCTATCTATTTGATGTCACCACAGCAGGTCCTTGTTAACAGACCCGCTGTGGTGACAAAGCTTTCCGCAATCATGACCAAAACGGATTATTCCATTTCGATGCTGAAGGCACAGACCGCCTCGTTGCCATTCGGCCTGTTCGCCGTTGCTGAATTCTTAATCTTTGTTGCTGTGCGGGGATTCGGACCGGTGAAAGAAGCGAGCGATATTTTGCTGCCATGGTACTTCCTTTCGGTGTTTGTTGTAGGAATTGTGCTTCACGAATTGATCCATGGGATCGCATGGATGATTGCCGGCAGACTCTCGTTCAAACAGATGAAATTCGGTTTTCAATGGAAATCGTTCACTCCGTATGCGCATTGTACTGTACCGATCCGGAAGAACGCCTACGTTATCGGTACGATAATGCCGGCGATCATTTTGGGAGTTCTGCCCTTTGGAATTTCACTGCTGAACGGAAATGGCTGGATATTGATCTTCGGAATTCTTTTTACATTTGCCGCAATTGGAGATTTTATGATCATCTGGCTCATCCGTTCAGTTGCCGGAGATGCGCTGGTAGAAGATCATCCTGAAAATGCAGGATGTTATGTGTACGAAGAAGAGAACGTCGATGCTTCGTCTACGACAAAGCTCCTTTAAAAGACACAACG
>JBAYJG010000077.1:0-11604 GCA_041665225.1 Bacteroidota bacterium | reverse complement strand
GGATTTATAGTATTTCCGAAACAGACTGCCCAACAACATTACTATGATCTTTCTGTGATGATCGCTTTACACTACACGGTAATCATAACATGCCGTTGTTCAATGTTCACCCTTGATGCTCCGCTTCATCAGATCTTCGGTAGCTCGGTGAGGTTCTTTGCCATTGAACATAATGTTGAACACTTCAGAAAAGATCGCCATCTCCGTATGGTGTTTATTGGCAAGATCGACAGCGGATCGGCAGGTCGCTACACCTTCCGCCACCATCATCATTTCACCGAGAATCGCATCAAGCTTTCGGCCGCGGCCGAGCTCCTCACCGACATGCCGGTTCCGGCTGTGTCGGCTCATACAGGTAACAATCAGGTCACCAACACCGGAGAGTCCTGAGAAGGTCCGCGGGAGTGCGCCCATCTTGTCCCCCAACCGCGTCATTTCCGCAATGCCGCGAGTAATAATCGCTGCTTTAGTGTTATCGCCAAATCCGGCACCGTCCACAACACCAGCACCGATGGCAATCACGTTTTTCAAAGCGCCGCCGAGTTCAACACCGCGAATATCGTCCGAAACATACACACGAAAATATGGTGTGTTGAAACATTGTGCCACGATCTTTGCCGTCCTGACGCTGAAGGATGAAGAAACTACCGCAGTCGGGATTTTCTTTACCACCTCTTCTGCATGGCTTGGTCCGGACAGGATGGAGATATTCGATTTTTTCTCATGCTCAAGGATATCCAACATCACTTCGGACATGGTCATCAGTGTATTGTTCTCAATCCCTTTTGCCACATTGACGATGATCGTTTTTTTCAAATCCAGATGAGCGATGTCTTTCAAGATATTGCGAAGGAATTGCGAAGGAACGGCAGTAACAATGAGATCTTTTTTTGAGGATGCTTCTTCAACATCGTGGGTAATTTTCAAATGTTTCGGAAGGACTGTCCCGGGAAGATAATCTTTGTTGGTGCGTGCATCACGCATCTCTTCCGTCTGATCTGCGCGATAGCTCCAAAGCGTGACATCGCGGAAATTTTCACAGAGAACGATGGCGAGGGTTGTGCCCCAACTTCCGGCTCCAAGAACTGAAATACGCATGAGGAAATCTTAAAAGTCGGTGAATGGAAAAAATGCTAGCGCGACCCTTTGAAATGTGTCAGTTTGTTCTCCGTTCCCGCCAGCAGCCGTTTAATATTCTCCCGGTGAGTGTACGTAATGAGAAGTGAAACAGCAATAGCAAAATAGACGAGTGTATGATATCCGGGAATTTCGACATGGAAGAGATTTTCCCTGACAAACATTGTTACTGGAATAGCCATTGCGGCCAGTATCGAACCGAGCGAAACATATCGCCATGCCGTAAACACGATTGCGAACACCGCGATCGCAACTGCAAATTCGATCGGCGCCAAACCCAGCACCATGCCGGCACCGGTTGCTACTCCCTTGCCTCCTTTAAATCCTGCAAAGAGGGTCCAGATATGACCGAATACTGCGGCGATACCGCACATGATTTGAACAACAGTAAAATCCTGAAACGGTGTAGCGTTATTGAACGGCAGCGTATTCGGGTCCCAGAATAACTGAGGAATATAATATGTTGCAATGACACCCTTGAAAAGATCAAACAGGATCACACCAACGCCTATTTTCCACCCCAGCATACGCAACACGTTCGTACCGCCGGCATTGCCGCTTCCGAATTTTCGGATATCACCTGCATCAGCAAGTTTGGTCGCAATGATGCTGGTCGGAATCGATCCAATGATATAGCTCAACACCACGACGATTGCAAGATTTTCCATATCAGTTTCCCCTTGTGTTATTTTCTTTTGCTTGAGTGAAAATAAGAAAATTGAATGATTAGATGCAAGACCTTCGATGAAGGAACTGTATAACTATGACAGGTAAGGTTTTCGGCATTATTTCCCGTACCATCACGGCAAAAACCGTTTTAAAAGCAGATCTGCAAGTAAAAGATCGTCGGGCGTCGTAATTTTGATGTTTTCATAGCTTCCTTCAACGATAATCGGCAGAATGCCGATTTGTTCGGCCAGAAATGAATCATCCGTGGCAATAATGCCGTGCTTCTGCGCATGCGCGTAAGCATCAAAGAGGATCTTCCGCTGAAACGTTTGCGGCGTTTGCACACTCCATAAGGATGACCGGTTGAGAGTCTTTTCCACCCGTCCATCCGTGGAAGCTTGTTTCATGGTATCTTTTGCCCGCACAGCAACAATGGACGCACCAAAGTATTTTGCTGTTTCAATGGATTGGGTGATTTCCCGCAGGTGAACGAAAGGACGGACGGCATCGTGCACTGCAATAATCTCTGCCTTAGCATCGATCACCTGTAAAGCATTAGCAATGGAATCCTGCCGGCGCTGTCCCCCTTCCACCGGCTGCTTCAGTTTTGTCAGAGCGTATTTCTCTTTGAACTCTTCAATGATGGAAAACGACGAGCGCTGCGTTGCCACAATAATCTCGCTGATCTCAGTACATTGTTCGAACCGTTCGAGGGTGTGTACAAGGATTGGTTTTTCGTCCAGCAACAGGAACTGCTTGCCGATTGCTGCACCCATCCGTTCGCCGAACCCGGCCGCCGGTATGATCACACTGGTGAACACTGCTCTTACTTCCTCTCTTTTGATCTGCCGAAATATTCTATAACGAAATTGAAGCGTGGGAAGAGTTTTGGAAGACGCATCACACTCATCATCATCACTCCGATGGAGAGACGATCGATCCAGGACGATGTCGGCCAGCCTAAGTGGATCGTAATTTTCTTATGCGGCAGTTCGTAGTCCAGGGCATACAGAATTTCCGTCATTCCCTGATACACGGATTGACTTTGATTAGCGAACCGGAAATGATTCTCCGCCACTTTTTCGGGAATTCCTTGCCGTGGATGATACAGACTGACGAATGCAGAAGAGGTGTCCTCAACTTTTGGAGCGTTTTCATTCGGCCGACGGAAATAGATATGCAGATTCTCAGCTTCGGATTCCACAAGATAGAAAATCATATTGAGCGGTTGATCTGTTTGAGCAATCTGTTTGATCTCTGGAGCACGCGTTTGTGCTACACGAAGACCGATCAACAGAAAGACTGCCGTCACGCTGGACCACATTAATGTTCCGTACGGTTTGGTGTAGCCGAGATAGGCAAAACAACTGATCAATACAAGAAAAACCAGAAGTGTTCCGGTCCTCGATGTATTGTATTCGCGGCTATCCTTCGTCCCCATGGAATACCGGTAAATCAGCAGACAACCGATATTGATGGAGAAACTGGCAATGAGGCCGAGGGCGTACATCTGGGCCAGCATATTCTGGCTCCCCCCGGTGAGATAGATAATACATGTGTAGAACAGACCATTAGCGATATGAATGCGGTACAACGACTGCCGGTTATTCGTCTTAATGATCCAATGGAATCCGTACCGATGGGCAACGCGCTCCATTAATTCGCTGGAGGCGATGTATGCCGTATTGACCGCCATCATCAGCAGTATGCTGGCGAGAATCCCGACAATATATCCGAGCGGAATCCCGCCAACCATTGTAGCAAATTGCGTGACGAGATCAGTCTCGTGTTTCAGGATATTGATATCAGACGAAAGGATGACTGCCGCTATCACCGGTGTGAATACACCGGTCGTGATCGCCAGAAATGTATAGGCCTTGCTGATATCTTTCCATGATTTTACCAAACTCGCCGTCTGGACGACGGATTCGATGCCCGAATAGGCGAGAATACAACTGGAGATTCCGATAACGATGAAAAAGAATGAATTAAAGAAATTCCCATAATCCATTCCAATCGCAACGTTGGAGAAACTCTCCCCGATCGTCACCCAGCTGTGCGGTTGCAACTGCATCATTCCAGCAGAAAGTAGATTCACCAGAACGACCGAGGCTATAAGAAAGATCATGAATGTGAATTTCGCATTCTCCTTGATGCCGATAATGTTCAATCCGGCAACAAACCAAACGATGCCCGCTTCCAAAAGGAATTTTTCCCAATTGGTGATATCGATGAATGACATACCGTTCTCCACGGCGCTCACCGTGGAAAGACTGGCGGTCAATACATAGGTGACGAGAATAGAAGCAACGGCAATAAATGAAACGGAAGGACCCAGCACCAGGTAGGAAAATGAATACACTCCCCCACCTTTGATGCCGCGGAATTCCAAAATTTCCGCGATCTCGACCATACGAGAGGAGATAATACGAATAAAGACCGACGTGATAATGAGGAAGGCGATCGCATTCGTCCCAATAACCCGGAACGCTTCGCTCGGCGCATAAAAGATTGATGTCAACTCATCCATCAGAGTGATGATGGCCACCGACAACCAGGTGAGCCACCATTTCCCTTTTGAAAAATAGGAGAGAAGGTCTTTCCTGGTAAGCAGATAGGCGAATGCACTCAACAGTCCGATATTGATAACAAGAAAGACAAAAAACTTTTTGGTAAGGAAGAGTTCCATGCCTGTGCGTTAGAGAATGAGCATTGCGTCACCATAACTATAGAACCGGTAACCTTTTTTAATGGCATGCTTGTACGCCCGCATCGTCAGTTCATGACCGGCAAACGCAGCAACAAGCATTAATAACGTCGATTCCGGCATATGGAAATTCGTAATCAACCTGTCGGCAATCTTAAAGTCGTACGGCGGAAAAATAAACTTGTCCGTCCAACCGCGCAACGGCTTTAAATGGCCGTCTGTAGTAACGCTAGACTCGACGGCGCGCATCGCGCTTGTGCCGACAACGCATACTTTTTTCCGCGAATCGATCGATTTGTTGACGAGCTTTACGGTCGGCTCATCCACCTGGAAATATTCCGAATCCATCTTATGTTTTGTCAGATCTTCAACTTCCACCGCCCGGAAAGTGCCGAGTCCGATGTGAAGAATAACCGGTGCGAAATTGACCCCTTTTTTCTCCATCTTCTTCTGCATTGCCTTGGTGAAATGCAACCCTGCGGTCGGTGCAGCGACAGCACCAACCTTTTCGGCAAAGATCGTTTGATACGCTTCTTTGTCTTTCGGCGTGGGATCGCGTTTGATATAGCCCGGCAGCGGCGTCAATCCGATTTTGTCGATCACTTTGAAGAAATCCCCGGTGTAATTGAACCGTACCGTTCTGCCGCGCGATGTCGTATTATCAATCACTTCGCACCAAAGATTCCCGTTGTCAAAATAAATCTTGTTACCGATACGCACCTTTCGAGCGGGATCGACGATCACATCCCAGATATTGTCTTCTACGTTCAACTGGCGGAGCAAAAAGACTTCAATTTTAGCATTGGTCTTCTCCTTCTTACCGATGAGCCGCGCCTGAAACACTTTGGTTTCGTTCACGATCATGGTGTCCCCTTTTTCAAAATATTCGGCGACATCGTAGAAATGACGGTCCTCAATTGTTTCTTCCTTACGGTTGATCACCAATAGCCGTGCATGGTCGCGCGGATTCGCCGGATGTTTTGCGATAAGATTCCGCGGTACCGGATATTTATAATCGGAAAGTTTCATAACCCACTGTTCCTTTCGGGCCTGCTGCCCTCTGTTATACAATTCGCGCTTGTCTGTCGTCCGACAGTCATCAGAGCGCGTATTTATTTCATTGAATTATACTCTTGTGCCGCTGTACATAACGCCGATGCGATCGCACTCGCCATCGGATTGGATCTGTCTTTCATCCGCTCCGGATGCCACTGCACCAGCAACAAGAACGGTTTCCCGGAGGGATCATCCCATTCCATCGATTCAGCCACGCGGTCCGAAGAATGTCCGGAGATACGGAGGCCATCAGCCGCCCGAAGGATGGATTGATGATGGTATGAGTTAACCTCACCCCGTTCTGTCCGCACGATTGTCTTCAACATCGAATCGGCAGCAATGGTAATGCTATGCCGAAGTTCAGGTGCATGCTTTTCTGCTGTATGCTGCTCATAACCTGCCGATGGTAGATCGGCGATAAGCGTCCCGCCAAAGAAAACATTGGCAACCTGCATTCCCCTGCAAATACCCAGCACCGGTATTTGCTGCTTGAGTGCCTGTTCAATCATCCGAAATTCAAAATCATCGCGCGCACGATCAAACCGCTGCACTAATTCCACCGGTGTTGCTTTTGAAAGTGCAGGATCAACATCCTCTCCTCCGGTCAACACGAGTGCATCATATCCCGATAAACTGGAAAAACTATCTTTGTGTGAGGCAATCACCAATTCTGCATCAGGACTGTACGATTGAAGCCAATCCATATAGATAAGCTGCTTCTCAGACTTCCCGGTATCTGTTACGGCGATCTTCACACGGAAAGCCCCTTCAGGAGATATGTTCTCCACGCTTCATCCTGGTGCATCGTCACATTCATTATCAATGCGGAAACCGGCAGTGACTGCAGTGTATCTTTGAACCTTGCAAGCCGAACCGCATCCTTTTCCGTTGTCAAAATGAAATCTGCTTTACTCCGTTCAAATGCCAGCACAATAGTGTCCAGATCGGCTTTGGAATATTGATGATGATCGTCAAAAATGAAAAACTGTTTTATCGTGACTCCACACGACTCTAGGCTTTGCCGAAACGCATCCGGTGCAGCAATTCCGCTGAATGCCACAGCAATATGTCCTTTCAATATTTCCGTGGACTGCGCGATGCCGCCAAACAGGTGCCGCATTCCTGCCGGTTGATATGAACAGGAAAAGGCGCTCTGTTGCGTATCTATTCGAAGAACATCTAAAATACTT
Organism: Bacteroidota bacterium; assembly: GCA_041665225.1. GTDB lineage: Bacteria > Bacteroidota > Ignavibacteria > UBA10030 > UBA8401 > UBA8401. The sequence continues at coordinate 4,845 of JBAYJG010000077.1, read as the reverse complement.
TCTGCTCCCTTTTTATCTACGGACTTCGTCACAACAACCGCATTGGCCCTTTTCAGACTGTGTAACGGCTCGCGGCGATATCCTGCAGGAATCAGCATCGTCTCCGATGGAAGTTGTCTGGAATTTACCAGCACAATATCCTTGCTCCTTTTGATATAGCGATGTTGGAATCCGTCATCCAACACAATCACCTCGGCGCCAAAATCGTTCACAGCTTTTTTCGCACCACGTACACGATTTTCATCCGCTATGACAATCGCATCCTTCACATGGGAAGCGATTTGCATAGGTTCATCGCCGCCGGATTCAGCATCGGCGAGGATCCGTGAACCGTCCGAAACGACGATCGTGCCTGTTGTCTTCCTTCCATATCCACGGCTTACGACAGCCACTTTTTTCCCCGCATTCAACAACACTTTCGCCGTTTCAATAACAATGGGAGTTTTCCCTGTTCCACCGGCAGTAATATTACCGATCGAAATAACTGGAACTCCCACATCGGTTGTTTTTAAAATTCCAACGTCAAAGAACACATTGCGCATCCACACGAGCAATCCGTAGATCGCCGCGAACGGGAACAACATCGGATGAGGCCTCATGCCTGTTCTCCACGCGCTATAATATCTTCAGCTTCCTCCGTAAGTTCCTGCAGGCGTTGTTGCCGGGCAATCTTATACTCATCCAGTGCTGTACCGGAAAATTCTTGTGGAACCATTTCAGGTTCGCTGTAGGTCACCACAACTTTGGAAAACGGCATCGGCACTTCAAATCTATCCCAGCTTCGTAAATGTTTTTTCCGTTTAACAGCAATACCTGCCATCACTAACGGCACATTCGTCTTTTGAGCAATTCTCACCGCACCCATCTTCATTTCATGTCTCGGACCTCGTGGACCATCCGGTGTGATGGCAAGCGACTTTCCGTCGTTCACGGATTGCACCATCAATTGCATCGCTTCCTTTCCTCCGATATGGCTCGAACCACGGATCATGAAATACTTCCAATGTTCCAGGACGGCAGAAAGGAATTCACCATCCTTGCTCTGACTGACCAAAGCAGATACCTGTTCATTTCGCCTCGGCCGATGCAGGAACCATCCGATCAGCATAGAACCGTGCCAAAACGCTATGACATAATTTTTTCCGTTTCTTCGCAGCGTTTCAAGCCCTTCGCTTCGGACTGTTGTCACCGATAATGTTTTGCACCATACGAGGATGACCCACCACAATACGCTCCGCAATGCGATCAACACCAGTCGTTTTTTCATACAGCGAGAATCGCTTCAGCAACATGTTCCGACGCACCGATCCCGCCCAGTTTTTGGCGGACACCCTCCAACTCGTATTTCATACCCGCATATTTGTCAGGAGAATCCAGAAATTCTTTCGCAACTCGTACCAAATTGTCCACCGTTGCCGTATTCTGGATCATCTCCGGAACAATGGATTTTCCGGCAACGATGTTCACCAGTGAAATGTACTTGATCTTTACTACCAGCCGTGCGATCCAATAGGTAAGGAACGATGTCTTATAGACAACGACCATTGGTGTACCCATGCATGCAGTCTCCAATGTTGCGGTTCCCGACGTCACAAACGCAAATTCGGCATATTTCATTACTTCATGTGTCGCATACTGAATGAATGTCACATTCATGCCTGGTGGACAGTGCAACTGATACAATTCCATCGAAAGATTCGGAGCAACAGCAACAACGACATCCTTACTATTTCCTGCTAATTGAACTGCCGCACGAACCATCACCGAAAAAAGTTTTTCGATCTCCTGCTTCCTGCTTCCAGGAATAACAGCGATGAATTTTCTTTCCGCTGCCAGGCCATATCGTTTCGAGAACTGTTCCCGCGTCATCACTTCTTGCATCTCTTCCACCAGAGGATGTCCGACAAACTGCACCGGGATCTGTTCGTGTTCGTAGATCGGCACTTCAAACGGGAACACCACCAGCATCCGATCGATCAGGTCCTTCATCTTCTTCACACGACCCTTTTTCCATGCCCAAACCTGCGGACTGATGTAATAAACCACCTTGATACCGTGCTTTTTAGCAATCCGTGCGAACCGAAGATTGAATCCCGGATAATCGATCAGTACCACCACATCCGGCTTTTTCAGAATCAACAATTGCTCCAGTGTTCGTTCCACTGAACGGATCAACGGCAAATGTTTCACTACTTCCACAAATCCCATGAAGGACATTTCCTGTACATGGTATGTCAGCGTCATTCCTTCCTTCCGCATCTTATCCCCGCCGATGCCGAAAATATCGATGGAGGGATTCCTTCGCTTCAGTTCGCGAACCACTCCCGCACCGTGCAAGTCGCCGGATGCTTCACCCGCGATCATCATCACACACTGCTTCATATCATCTCACAAAAAAACGGAGCACGATCAATGCGATCACTGCAGCAAATCCCTGCAATGTGCGGGTTTCGGATTGCAATCCGCGCGCAAGATCAGCCTTCCGATGAAACGAATGTTCCCCAGCATACCGTGACACCCGCGGAATGAACCGCGGAACATTCTTACAATAAATCGCATATTCTTCGCCAAACGCCGTCCGTAAATGCTCTTCTTCTCGCGAAACAATAAGATGATACTGCAAAACAAACCATGCGAGAGCGACAATTCCAAGATACGGTACCAGCGCGTTAGACATCACGGCGCAACCGACATACATCAAGATATTACCGACATACAGTGGATTACGGACATGTCCGAACGGACCATCCGTGATCAGGTTCGTTGCACCGACAACTCCCGTAGTTCTCGTCTCGCTGCCGCAGATCGATACGCCCCAAAAACGGACCGCTTCACCCAGCAACGCAATCGCCAGTCCGATCGCTATTGTAGTGATTGTTGGTTCTGCATAGATAACCATGATGAGAAGAAATGGGATCGGTGTATAGCTTCGCATTTCAAATATTTTCAATCGAATATCCATTGTCATTCTCCTATAAACACTTCCTTGCGTGCAAGTTCCGCTGTTCGGCGCTTCCGGGGTTTCCCCCGCTCGACCATTGACCGGAAAACCTTCAGTACATCGGAAAAATCCTGAAACCGGTGGAATGTAATATTGTGCGTTTCACAAAAACTGACGAGCGAATCCTTCGCAAAGACGACATCCGCGAATTGTACCGGGCAGCGGTCCGATATTCCGTCCCCGATATACACGATCACCTGATTATCGCCAGATCGGGTGATTAAATGATTCCGCTTGCAATTCGCGCATCGGGTGCATGTCGAATCCGTATACGGAAACTGCGGTTCTATGCTCCCATTATTCTTAAACCGCAGGGTATTGGTAAACCGAGCCAAATGTCCTACCGTTTCCCGTTCCAATACCGGATCGATATAAGCGTCAAATCCATCGCTGACAATGGTAACGGGAATAGAATGTTCCTCGCAAAAATCCGCGAAGATTTTAAAATAGATATCGGCCGGCTGACGAAGCGCAAACTCCCTGATCTCACTCTGCGTGACTGGTTGGAACGAGGCAAAGCCGCTTTTCCAGCACTCTCGTGCATCAATCGTCCCGTTCCGATACTCCTGAAAACTTTTTGAGCATATATCAATGTCACCGTACTGTTCAAAGAGAGCATCGCCGATATCATTAATCGCGATTGTTCCGTCAAAATCAGTGAAGACCGTATATGTAAGCGTATTGTGCATTGCGCATCCGTTCCGCATCACTGCGGACAGTTATGCTCCATTCACGGCGACTTTATTCTCATTGAAACGTACAGACACGAGTTTGGAGACCCCCTGCTCTTCCATAGTGACACCGTACATAGCATTGGCCGCTTCCATTGTCCGCTTGTTGTGCGTAACGATGATGAACTGTGTGTTGTCGCTGAATTTTCTGATGATGCGTGCGAACCGATCGATGTTCGAATCATCGAGCGGTGCATCCACTTCGTCCAGGATACAGAACGGCGACGGTTTCACAAGGTAGATCGCGAACAGCAGTGCGATTGCCGTCAGGGTCTTTTCTCCTCCTGAGAGTAGATCGATAGAGGTCGGACGCTTGCCACGCGGTTTCGCTGTGATCTCGATGCGGGCCTCAAGCGGATCCACCCCTTCTTCCAGCTGCAGATCGCATTCGTCCCCTTCGTCAAACAGTCCTTTGAATGTTGCGATGAAATTCTCGCGGATTTTCTCAAAGGTGGAGAGGAATTCCTTTTGGGCGGTATTGTTAATCTCTTCGATGGTCTGCATCAGCGTTTTTTCAGATTCGATCAAATCATCGCGCTGCGTTGTGATGAATTCCATCCGCTCCTTTTCCGTCTTATACTCGTCGAACGCGGCAAAGTTTACGGCACCAAGGGAACGAATCTTCTCTTTCATCTGCCGGACTTCCTCTTTCGCCTCATCCAGATCGAACGGATCGTCGGCAGGGAATTCCTTCAACTCCACCGTCACTTCAAATTCTTCTTTCCCACGGGCGATCAAATTTTGCGCTTTCATCGTCAGTTCGGAAATTTTCATCTCCAATTCATGCGAGCGGGACGTCGATGTGTCATGCAGACGGCGGGCGTCCTTCAATTTCAATTCAATGTCGTGGGACTGTGTCCGTTTTGCATTGAAGTCCGCTTGTGCTACCCGTTTCCGTTCAACGATCTCCTGCAGCTGCTTTTCCAACTCTTCCAGTTCGCCCGCGTTGGACACAAGAGCTTCCTGTAAACGCTGAATCTCCCGGTTCGCATTCTCGATATCAACATCCCGCTGTGCAAAGGTATTTCTGATATTCGCGGTGGTGGCGTTGATATATTCCAGTTCGCGAGCGGATTTTTTCTCTTCGTTCTCCAGACGCATCATTTCCAGCTG
>JBAYJG010000076.1:0-11659 GCA_041665225.1 Bacteroidota bacterium | reverse complement strand
TGCGGAAAATAACATCGTGGAGATTATGATCCGTACTGAGTTCAATGTTCATCTGCAGAAGACCCGCGTGATCATCCGGGATAACGGAAACGGTATTGAACCGTGGCTGCTGGAGCGGAACGCGCTTGGTTTGAAGAATATCTTCCTGGAACATACATCCACGAAAAAACTGGGCGGGAAACCGCACAGCGGCTACGGCTGCTACATCGCGTATGAAATAGCCACGCAGCGATGCGGCTGGAACCTTGATGCAATCAATCTGCCGGAGGGCGGATGCCAATTTACAATCACCATACCCAATAGTTAACATGTCGGCAGAAAAACAGATCCAAATATTACTGATCGAAGATGAAGAGTTTGATGTCCGCAGAGTGCGGAACACCATTAAACCATTCTCCAAAAAAATCAATATCGCGAAGGTTGTTTCCAACGGCAGAGTAGCGCTGGACGCACTGAAAGAGAAAGGGAGTGCCTACGATATCGTGATCATGGACTTCCAAATCGCCGGCGGTATCATGGGGGAAAATCTCATCCGTGAGATCAAGAAGATAGATCCTGCAATGCAGATCATCGTCATTACGAAAATGACGGTGAACGTTGCAGATTATGATTTTGCCGACAGCCTGATGAAGGCAGGAGCCTACTGGTATTGCACGAAATATCCAGGCGATATCGAAGAATATATTTATCAGCCGACCGATTTCATCCTGTCCATTATCAATGCATATAATAAATCTCTCCTTGAAAAAGAGCGTACTAAAACGACGAAAAAACTTCTCCTGTCCATCGAATCGACCCTCGGGCAGAAACAGATCATTGGCGTTTCTCCAGCTGCCGAAGAACTTCGCAGGCAGATTGAGAAATGTGCCGAATCCGATGTGAGTGTACTTATCTCCGGCGCCTCCGGGACGGGAAAAGAACTGGTCGCTCAGAATATCCATTTGAAAAGCAAACGGCGAATTGAGAATTTCATTCCCATCAATTGCGGAAGTATTCCTGCCGATCTCGTGGAAAGCGAATTGTTCGGGTATGAGAAAGGATCGTTCACCGGAGCGACTGCATCGAAACCGGGATTGTTCGAAACCGCAAATCACGGAACGATCTTCCTGGATGAGATCGGTGAACTGCCCCTGTCGGCACAGGTAAAACTGCTTCGTGTCATCCAGGAGGGAGAGATCGAAAAGATCGGACGGACAGAACCGATGCAGGTGGATGTTCGCATCATTGCGGCGTCCAACAAAAACCTCGGAAATGAAGTAGAGGCAAAATCATTTCGCGAGGATCTGTACTACCGGTTGAATGTTGTTCCGATCTATGTGCCGCCGCTTCGCGAGCGTGTTGAGGATATTCCGTTGCTGATCAATTATTTTATGGAACTGTTCAGCACGGATATGGGAAAGCCGATTCCCGAGATCACGGACGATGCGATGTCTCAATTGAAGCTGGCTCCCTGGAAGGGAAACATCCGAGAACTGAAAAATGTTGTTCAACGATTATTATTCATTGGCGATCTGATCATCAGTAAAGAAACAATACAATTTGTCCTGGGTATTGCGAATGCAGGGCACACTCTTCCATCTTCCACTATGTTCGATTTTTCATCAATGCAGGAATTCCTTCCGCTTCGGCAAATAGAGCGGTTGGTCCGGCAAAAATATATCGAATTCATTCGCTCCAGCTCAACTTCCGATGCGGAGGCTGCAAAAAAATTGGGAGTGGCACCTCCTAATTACCATCGTATGTGCAAAGAATTGGGAATTAAGTAACTTTATTCTTTTTTAATCCTTATTTTCTCTGGAAAAACACCTGTTTTACAATGCGTGGGGACTTATCTTTTGAATAACAGCGGAATTATCATTTTGATAATTCTTTAACGTTCTCGAGTGACAAATTTAATAAAAACGACACTTTTAATAGCCATTGCAATTGGCACAACCTGTGCTTTTATTTGTCCCAAGTACCTATACTGTTTTTTCTCGTTAGTCAGATATTGATTAAGCTTCACTGCCAAATACACACACACTTAATTCACTATATTCACAAACTAATAGGGCTAATATGAAAAAAACTATACTCTTGCTCGCCTTGCTTGGGATAGTTGCTCTGTCGGCATTTGCTCAGGACAGTGTAACATTCCAGGTTAATATGAAGGTGCAGGCTAACCTGAAGAAATTCGATCCGGCGAAGGACAGCGTCTTTCTTCGCGGTAATTGGTTCGCAGGTCCGGGCAACTGGTGGGAAACCAACAGCATGAAACTTGCAGATGCTGACGGTGATTCCATCTATACCGGAAAATTTGATGTTGGTGTGGTACCGAAACGATTGGGACAATTCAAATACATCGTTCGCGGCGTAACGTTTGGTGGTGATCATTGGGAAATTGATAATGCAGACGGTTCTCACAAAGACCGCACTGATACAATTCCTTCTGTGCCCTGGACACTGCCGGTAGTATGGTTCGACGGCGACAGCACATCTGTCTATTTTGACAATAACATCACCTTCTCAGTGAACATGAGAGAACAAATAAAGTCGAACGCGTTTAAGATCGCAAACGATTCAGTGGTTGTTCGCGGAGACTTCAATGGTTGGGGCGGAAAAACACATCTGCTGCTCGATGCAGACGGTGACAGCATTTATACCGGAACATACAACATTACATCTACGAAGAAGATCATCTTCAAATTTGTGAAGATCACCGCCACTGGCGATGGATGGGAAAGCAGCCCGGACCGAGTTGTGGACAACCTGACCGGCCCGACGACATTGCTGCCTGTGTACTTCTTTAACAACTATGATCCTGCACACGGACAAGTTACCTTCCAGGTGAACTTGAAAGTCCAGACCAAGCTGAAGAAATTCGATCCCGCGAAGGACAGTGTGTTCCTGCGTGGTAATTTCTATGCTGGCCCGGGCAACTGGTGGGAAACCAACAGCATGAAATTGGCTGACCCCAATGGTGATACGATTTATACCGGTACGTTCGATGTCGGCGCAGTTCCGAAACGCCTTGGTCAGTTCAAATATATCGTCCGTGGTGCATCATATCCTGGCGATCATTGGGAAATTGATAATGCGGACGGTTCGCATAAAGACCGCACCGATACAATTCCGAAAACTCCGTTCACGCTTCCAATGGTATGGTTCGACGGCGACAGCACATCTGTCTATTTTGATAACGACATCACCTTCTCTGTGAATATGAAGGAACAGATGAAGTCGAATTCGTTTAAGATTGCAACCGATTCAGTGGTTGTTCGTGGGGACTTCAACGGCTGGGGCGGCAAGACTCATCTGCTGCTTGATGCTGATGGAGATAGCGTTTATACGGGGACATACAATGTTCCGTCTTCAAGGAAGATCATCTTCAAGTTTGTGAAAATCACCCCGACCGGAGACGGATGGGAAAGCAGCCCGGACCGTGTTGTGGACAACCTGACCGGCCCGACGACATTGCTGCCGGTGTACTTCTTTAATAACTATGATCCGATGCATGGATTGGTGACGTTCCAGGTGAACTTGAAAGTCCAGACCAAGTTGAAGAAATTTGATCCCGCGAAGGACAGTGTGTTCCTGCGTGGTAATTTCTATGCCGGCCCGGGCAACTGGTGGGAAACCAACAGCATGAAATTGGCTGACCCCAACGGTGATACGATCTATACCGGTACGTTCGATGTCGGCGCAGTTCCGAAACGCCTTGGTCAATACAAGTACATTGTCCGCGGTGTAACGTTTGCTGGCGATCATTGGGAAGTGGATAATGCGGATGGTTCGCATAAAGACCGCACTGATACAATTCCGAAAACACCGTTCACGCTGCCGGCGGTATGGTTCGACGGCGACAGCACGTCTGTCTATTTCGACAACGTCGTGACGTTCCGTGTTGACCTGCGTCCGCAGATCATTAAAAATAAGTTCAAGAAAGCAACCGATTCGTTGATCGTCCGTGGTGACTTCAACGGTTGGGGCGGAAAAAAGAATGTTCTGCTTGATGCCGACGGCGACAGCATTTACACCGGTTCATGGAACATTTCATCAGCAAAGAAGATCATCTTCAAGTTTGTGAGAATTCCTGCAGATGCATGGGAAAGCACACCGGACCGTGTTGTTGACAACCTTACCGGTCCGACAACGCTTCTTCCGATCATGTTCTTCAATGGAGATAGCTTATTGACCTCCGTGAATGATAGAAGCATGATGGTGCTTAAATATGAGTTGGATCAGAACTATCCGAATCCGTTCAACCCGAACACAACCATCAATTATTCGATTGAACACGCCGGACTGGTGAAATTGAGAGTATTCAATATCCTTGGTCAGGAAGTGGTCACTCTGGTTAATGAAGTTCAGGATGCGGGTCAGTATCAGACCCAATTTAATGCGGACAAGCTTTCCAGCGGTATTTATTTCTACAAACTGGAATCCGGCTCATTCTCGTCATTGAAGAAGATGATGTTGATTAAATAACGAGAGTCAGTTGTAACAGCTGTATGTTTAAAAAAGGCAAGGTGTTTTTCACCTTGCCTTTTTTTATTTATACAATTGTCAAAAAACTTATCACTAAAATAATAAATTGTGTTATCAAATTGATAATGATTGTAATATGCAAACAAAAAAATGATGTAAATTAATACGTTTTTATGGTGTCAGCCTTTGGCATACTTTATGCCGATTTTAGTAGTGAATGATTGTTTCTACGAACTCACATCTTCTTACTCCTTTTATTACCATGCTGCTTGCTGGGATAGGGATTTTTGTATCGCAAAAGATGAACGCGGAAGTTCTTTCCGTCAATTCCTCCGTTAATAATTCTGGAAAGTCGTCAAAAGTCAACATAGTAAAAGTGTTGTTGTATTTTGCCATTCTCGTAAATGCTGCTATTCTTACAATGCCATTGTTAGAAAAAGAGATTATTCACTTTCCAGCAGGATACCTTGCAATTCTACCGATTGTCATGTCTGGAATATTGTGGAAAATGCTCTCCTCAGGCAGGGAGACTGTTTGGTCATCATCGACCGGCATCAGCCGGTTCGTTTTGGACATTCATGGGCTATTATTTCTCGGCATTTTTCAAACAATCGTATTGTTGCAGATCGCTGACTCTATTTTAAGTCAGGTGCTGCAGGAATCGAATTATTCCTCTCTTGTCAGCATCATCATTTTGGCAGGTATCTTCACGTTGGTTGGAGGATTGGAAATTGTAATATATACGACACTATTTGTTGGGGGCATTTTTGCCGCAGGAATTTCGCTTGCATTGTTAGTTCCCGCACTGGTTAATTCATCCACGGTAAAGTTATTCACGAATATATTTTTTACAGCAGATGCTCATACACTGTCACTGAACGGACCGACGGGTACTTCGTTGGCTGTTGCATTAAGCGGGTGTATCGTGATCCTCGTTTCTATGGCGTTGATGATCTTCGGCACATATTCCACAATGTCAAAAGTATATGTTACTATCTCCGCGCAAAGTAGAAAAAAGATGTTGCGCGCGATCTTCATAGGATTGATCGGCATCGTGTTCCTCTTGGTATCGTATATTTCATTGTTTGCTCCTCAGGGGCAGGTTTCGGTTGTCCCGGGAGATATCGCCCATACGTTCTTTGCCGTCTGTTCGATTATTGTACTGACAGGCGTTTTAGTGATCACATTCCAACAATTTGGTTCGCTGGCATCAACCCGCATTGCTCATAGGAAAGGAGCGAACAGCGGCGATGAGGAGCAGGTACTGGTACAAAAACTGTCGACGCTGGCAGTGGTACTGTTGGCAGTGTTGTTGATTTCGTTTGTGAAAGCGGCGCAACATTCTGTGATGGTCTATTTCATCGAATTTGTCGTTTTTTTCTCGACTCCTATTGCGGTGTCGTTCTTGTTGTTTAGCATCCTGAAAAGTGAATCCTTTGACGGTGTATCCATTGCTGTGCTGTTAGGAGAAGCGGCCGCGGGGATGGAATTTGTGTTCCGGCAGACGTTGATTTTTACAGCAGACAATCTATACTCGTTCGGTTTGGATATAACCGTCATCACTGCAACGATATCACTGTTGACTGCGATGGTAATATGGTTGAAGAATGTCAAGAAGCAATCTCATAGTAATCAAATGTTGGAAACTCAGCAAAATATCAAGCAGCATGCAGTCAATCAACTAAACCACTAATCCACAAAATCAACAGGAGGTAGTTTTATGAATAAATTACTTACGCTTGTTTTTGTCATCGTCGCAACGAGCGCTCTTGCGTTCGGCCAGGCAAAGACGATCGACAATTTCAACAATCTCCAGCCGGATACCGCGGGAGCATATGCGACATCGTACGAAGGAGGCACAACATTTATTTTGTCCGCAGAAACAACGGACAAGATCGAAGGTGCTGCATCGATTCGTGTCTACAGCAAAATGCCCTCTACGCATGACTACGGCACCTATACTCAGGTCGGGTATAAGGACTATAACAATCTGTTGAACTGGGGTAATGCAGATTCCTTAAGCCTGTGGCTGAAGGTTACCATTCCGCCCGGACAACCTCTAAAAGTTGGATTTCGGATGCAGGTTGCCGATGTCATCGGCGGTGTGAATGAAACGTGGATATTTCAACAGAACTCTATTGTGGATGCAATGAACGGATGGGTGAATCTGCGTATTCCGTTAGTGCAAAGGAATCCTTCTGATGGTTCGCTCCCTCCGGATAGCACGGGATTTAGCGTCTCCCCCGCAAACTGGGGCTTCTCGACGAACAATAAAGCGTTCGATGCGGACAAGATAGGTTCATGGTACATCACGATCATCACCACATCCATTGATGAAGACTCCATCGAAGTATTGTATGATAAATTTGAACAAGTTGGCGCGAAAGCTGCACCGGTGACAATTTTCAACGGTATTGCATTCACCGGCGTTGTCAGCGGTAATCCGTGGGCATGGGGTCAGTCATCGATTTCTATAGAAAATGGGATCGGTGTCGGCGGGCCATTGACCAATGCGATCAAATGGGTGCAGGGCAATGAATGGGGCAATGGTTGGACCGGTATTGGTGTGAATATGAACGCACAAAACATGGGCGCATCATGGTCAAAAGACAGTGTGAAATTCAAGATGAAATGTGCTGATAACGGTGTTGGTGCGGATGATACTGTCCGTGTTCAATTTGAAGATGGCACCGGAAAGAAAGGGTATCTTGTCGACATTATAGATGATGGACAATGGCATCAATATTCATTGCCGCTTCGTGATTTCTATTACGCGGACGGTACTTCCTCGTTCGATTCAACAAAAGTAACGGTGTTCGGTATTATGGCAGAAGCTGACGGAGTTGTCGGCAGAACAATCTATCTTACTGATGTCTGGACCGGCGATCCGGTGTTCGATGTTATTCCTCCGGTGGCTCCCACGGGAGTTGATGTGATCGGTCTGGAATACAAGAATGCAATCGCATGGACCGATGTTCCGAACGAAACTGGAGCAACATATAATGTCTACTATAGTGAAAAACCGTTTACGGCCATTAGTGATACAGGCGTTGAAGATCTGCCGAAATATAAGATCGCAACGGGTGTCGGCGTTTCGGAGCATCTGCTCAGAGCACCGGTGGTCGATCAGAATGTTACATACTATTATGGCGTAACAGCAAGCGATCAAGACGGTAATGTCAGCGCATTGGGTCTGGCACCGTCTGCAACAACGTCATTGGCCAAGGGTGTTGCAACAATTGCAACAGCACCTCCGGCCGGATTTGCAGCCGATGGTGATGTATCGGAATGGGAATCAGCAGGAATTAAACCGGTCGTGATAAGCACAGTCGCTGCAACCGGTCAAGGACACGTTGAAGGTGGTAAAGTGGACGGAGATGTAGACTTGAAAGTGCTGTCTTATCTTGCGGTTGATGCAAACAATCTTTACATCGCATTCGATGTGGACGACGACATTGTCGGCGGCGATACGACCAACTATATTAAGGGTTCATACGGCGTTGATGGTTGCGATCTTTTCATCGGATTGTACGATTGGAGAGGAATGCGCCATCAAGGGTATGAAAAAGCCGATCAACCGGATTATCATTTCCGCTTTACTCGTTTCGGTGCAGTTCTTGATAACAACGGAAAATATTTGAACGGCGGCGCTGCTTCGTATAACTGGACAGAAAAATCCATCACACCCGGTTACTATGTTGAAGCAAAGATTCCGTTCCAGATGTTGGCTGATTCCTTAGGCGGTGGTGCAACCGTGTTTTCACCGATCGAAGGAATGAGAATTCCGTTTGACTATTCGATCAATGACAACGACAACACCAACCCGGGCGGACAGCCATGGGAATCACGCGAAGGCATTCTTTGCTATTCACCGCTGAACAATGACAATGCGTGGAACAGCGTGTGGGAATGGTCGCATACATGGATTGGATCCAAGTGGTCCACTGGTGTCAGCAGAAATGACGGCGTCGTTGCAACATCATTCGAACTGTCGCAGAACTATCCGAATCCGTTCAACCCGACGACCAATGTCCGCTTCAGCCTTCCGAAAGCAGGCATGGTTTCATTGAAGGTGTACGATGTGCTGGGACGTGAAGTGATGAACGTGCTCAATCAATACAAAGATGCAGGCTCCTATACTGCTTCGATCGATGCATCGAAACTTGCCTCTGGCTTGTATCTGTATCGCCTTGAGTCAGGATCATTCTCTGTAACCAAGAAGATGATGTTGATCAAGTAATTCATCGAACATTGCAGTCGTGATATACTTTACAGTGTTGCGGTTCTCCTGAATAAGGAGATCCGCAACACACTTTTTTCAAAAACGGTTCACCGATCTGATCGAAGCTGGGGTGAGTTCACTGAGGGATGTATGAGTCCAACAATTCGTAAACTATTCATGACCAATAAACTATCATTCCGGCACATTATTTTCTTCCTTATCGCCAACGTACTGTATGGTCAGGTGGCGACTTTAAAAAATACATTAACAATTGAGACCGTATCTTCGATCTCTGTTCCATATCAAAATGGCATCCCGGTCCCGTCGTTTGAAAAACAGCAACGCGTGACTCGTTCCCTCGCTGGCAGCTGGAAGAAGAACCGGTTCAGTGCCAATCATGATCTAACGTTGTTAAAAAGAGATTCCGCAGGATATGCGCAATTGTTGGCGGAGGCTGCAGATCGTCAATCGCCGTACTTTGATGACAGTAGCTGGCCGCTGCACACCATTCCTGGCGTAGAAAATAAAATGAATGCGATCGAAAAAACGCCGGAATATTATGAAAACGGCGTATGGTACCGCACATCGTTTACGGTTGCAGATTCGCTCGCACAGAAATTTGCACGATTAAATTTTTATGCAGTGAACTATGTCGCCGATGTATGGCTGAATGGGAAATATCTGGGATGGCATGAAGGGGGATATACGCCATTCTCTTTTGACATTTCGTCCGCCCTCCGCTTCGACAGCGCTAACGTGCTGGTGGTGCGGGTGGACAACGTGCCGTGGGGATCGCGGCCAAAGAACGATATCGTGCCGTTCTATAAATGCGACTGGTTCAATTATACCGGTATCATCCACGACGTGTATTTGGAATTCGCCGACAAGGTTTCAGTCGTCAGAGCGAATGCCGTACCGCAGAATATTGATGGTACGGTACAATCCACAATTGTAGTGAATAATGCCTTTGCATCCTCCCAAAATGTGGATGTCACGCTCCGCGTGTATGAGGCAAAAACTGATTCTCTCTCTCTTACCAAGGAAATTACCGCCGACCTGATTGGGAATGAAGTGAATGTGTCGGGGACGACGAATAACAGTCTGTCGCTACTGGCTGATTCGATCGGCGTGTGGCGGACGAATATCCAGATCTCGAATCCCAAAGTATGGTCGCCGCTGCATCCGAATTTGTACATTTTGAAAGTGACCGTGTCGCAGAACGGCGTTGTGAAGGATGAATTCTTCACACAGTTCGGCGTCCGGACGATCAAAGCGGTGGAGGATAAGATTTATCTGAATGAAATGCCGGTGTTCTTGCATGGCGTTGCGCGCCATGAGGACCATCCGATTTACGGACGCAGTTTGCCGATTAGTCAAATCGTGTTCGATCTTCAAACAGTCAAACGCGTGAATGCAAACTATCTTCGCTCCGGACATTATCCGAACCATCCGTTCACATATCTCGCCGCTGACCGGTACGGTCTGATGGTGATGGAAGAGATACCGGTCTGGTGGTTCGATGGCACAATAGAATGGCTCATCCAAAATGACGGCAGGAGGATCCATCTGCAGATGTTCCGTGAGATGGTGTTTCGAGATTACAACCGACCCTCTATTGCGCTGTGGAGCACCAGTAATGAGTGTAAGGATGTAGGGGGACGAGAGAAATTTCTGAGTATGGTACAGGCAGACCTCGATGTGAAATATCCGGATGGACGCCTGATCACGCAATCTGCTGCGGCAGATCGCCCCGGTCCGTTCGATAATTCTCAAAGTTTTACTGATGTGGCAGGTTGGACTATGTATTTCGGTATTTTCTACAACCCCTACGGCTTCGGAATTACCCGCGGAACAAAATATTTCATGGTCGATGCACATGATTATTTCCCGACGAAGCCGATCATTGCTACGGAATACGGTTATTGGTCCGGCGAGAGTATGACTCAATTTGATAAACAAGTGATGATCTTCGATTCAACGTATCTTGCCTTCGCACCGCGGATGGCGATTACAAGTAACGGCAGACTCAATTCGTCGGGATTCATTGCGGGTATCACCTGGTGGTGCATTTTCGACTGGTACTCGCATCAGCAAGCGTTCGGTTTCCAAAGTATGGGGTTAATCCGTATGAACCGTGATTTCGACAAACCGGTGATGACGAAGCTGCAGACTACCTATGGTAAGTATGCAGACAAAAGTGAATATCTGACGTCGGTGGTGAAAACGGAATCGCCGGTAGCGACGGAATTTGCGCTCGATCAAAATTATCCGAATCCGTTCAATCCTTCAACGACCGTTCGATTTTCTCTTGCCCGGCCGGAACATGTGCAGATGAAAGTATACGATGTGCTTGGCAATGAGATCACAACGCTTGTTAATTCGAAGATCGATGCCGGCACGCATAGTGTCGAATGGAACGCCCGTACTGTTGCCAGTGGAATCTATTTCTGCCGGATCACCGCGGGAAACTATTCAGCTACGCGGAAAATGACATTATTGAAATAACTCTGTTCAGCGGTATAGAGCGAGGGGAATTATTCACCAATCGAAAAACACTATGAAATATTTTATGCGTTATAATGATTTCCAAAAGACGGTACTGATGATTGTGATGTTCATCTCATTGCTCTCCGGCGGACAAACCGGAAAGATCGTCGGGAAAGTGACCGATCAGAGAACAGGCGAACCGCTTGTCGGAGTGACTATTCTGTTGCAGGGGACGAAATCCGGCGCCTCCACAGATATAGAAGGAGAGTATTTCATCGGTAACGTTTTGCCGGGAACCTATGTGCTGAATGTCAGCAGCATCGGCTACAAAACATCATCCATTCAAAATGTTATTGTCAAGATCGATCTGACCACCACGATTCATGTGAAACTGGAGGAAGCAATCGTGGAAGGCGATGTGGTGGTGATCGAAGCCGAACGGCCGCTGGTGCAACGGGACCTGACTTCATCCTCGGTAACAGT
>JBAYJG010000075.1:0-11664 GCA_041665225.1 Bacteroidota bacterium | reverse complement strand
GAGTTGAACAATTTCCGATATAGTAATCATAGAAGCCTTCTTTCGTTTTTATACTATAAGCAGGTCGGCGAATGTCAAGAGTATTGCTTTGCGAAACACCGGCCTGTCACCCTTAAAATTTTTCTGGATAAATGAGCGTGTATGTAAGATAGAAAAGCAGAAGCACTGCAATAATTAATCCGATGATCATGTCATATTCCTCTCTAAAGTTGACGAGAACAATTTGCCGAAGCGGATTCAAAAAGGAAATTCAGAGGAAATAAAAAGAAGGAGAGAAAATATAAAAAAAGTGTAAAAACCGCCGAGGGATAAGAGGCATTAAACCGGACCTATTGTTCTACAATAGCACAATAAATCCAAGAATATCATCGAGAAACGGGATGAAGAAGGAAAGATCTGTCCATCGCCGCCGAATAACGATGTTGTTTATGTTTCGGCAGACACCTATGCGGATGGATGTGTATCGGTTTTTGCTTTAGGAATATATTCCAGCACAAAGTGCAGTTTCGGAAAATGTTTTGGCAGATGAGTCAAACTAAAGATCATAACACCGGTGGACAAACGGTCCAGCCATGACGATGTCGGCCAACCGAGATGAACGATGATCTTCTTATGCGGCAGTTCATATTCAAGAGTGTACAGTATTTCGGTGATCGCTTCGAACAGCGATTTTCCCTGATAGGCAAACCGGAAATGGTTTGGCGCGATCTTCGCCGGAATGCCCTGGCGGGGATGATATAGACTGATATACACCGATGATTGATCGACCGACTGGAGACCTTGTTCTTTTGGACGGCGGAAATATACATGCACTTCTTCCGCATCTGATTCTCCGAGTTGGAAGACCATTTGAAGCGGGGAGTCGGTTTGCTGGATCTCTTTCTTTTCGGGAGCCCATTTCTCTGCATATTTCAAACCGACAAACAGGAAGATCGCCGTAACGGCAGACCACATGATCGTTCCGTACGGTTTATGATACCCCAGGTAAAGGAAGCAGCTGAGCATGATAATGAAAATGACCAGAGTACCAATCCGCGAAGTATTATATTCCAACGATTCTTTCGTGCCGATCTTGTACCGGTACAAAAGCAAGCTGCCCATATTGATCGTAAAACTTGCCAACAGACCTATCGCGTACATTTCTGCAAGGATCGTCTGGCTTCCACCGGTTAAATAAATGATGAATGTATAGAAAATGGCATTACCAATATGGAGTCGATATAAGGACTGCCGGCTATTTGTTTTGATGATCCAATGAAATCCATAATGGTGGGCCACCCGCTCCATCAGTTCGCTTGAAGCAACGTACGCCGTATTCACCGCCATCATCAACAAAAGACTAGCTAGAATCCCGACGATGTAACCGAACGGGATTCCTGCGACATGTCGGGCAAACTGGGTGATAAGATCGGTTTCGTGGCGGGTAATATTGATCTTGGATGATAACACGATCGCCGCGAGAATCGGCGTGAACAATCCAACAGTCCATGCAAGAAACGTATATGCTTTTTTAATCTCTTTCCATGATTTCACCAAACTTGCTGTTTGCACAACGGATTCGATGCCCGAGTACGCAAGGATGCAACTAGAGATACCGACGATCACAAGAAAGTAACCATTGAACCAATTGCCATTCGCTAGCGATCCGGCAACGTCAGTAAAACTCTTGCCGATGGTTTGCATGGATCCAATCTCTGCATGAAATACGCCGGCAAACAAGAGATTGATAAGTATTATCGCCGCCACGACAAATATTCCAAACGTGAACTTAGCATTTTCTTTTATTCCGATGATATTCAATCCTGCAATAAGCCAAACAACACCGACCTCGAAGATAAATTTTGCCGTATTTGACAACGGAAAAAATGCCATGCCGTTCTCTATGGCGCTCACCGTGGAAAGGCACGCTGTTAACACATAATCGACAACGATGGATGAAACGGCAATGAATGAAACAGTAGGACCAAGAACGAGATAGGAAAAAGAATAAACACCCCCTCCGCGGATGCCGTTCACTTCCAGGATCTCGGCGATCTCGATCATTCTTAGGGAGAGGAAACGGATAAGGACGGAAGTGAGGATCAAAAAGGCAATTGCGTTCATTCCGATCACACGGAATGCTTCGCTGGGAGCATAGAAGATCGATGTCAGCTCATCCATCAGTGTAATAATGCCGATGGAGAGCCAGGTGAGCCACCACTTCCCTCCGGAAAAATATGATAGCAGATTTTTTTTAGTTAACAGGTATCCAAATGTACCGATAACTAAAAAATTCAAAAGGAGCGTGATAAAAAATTGCTGGGTGAACATGCTATTCCGAATTCAAATAACCAAAAAATCTGCCCAATATTCGACAGAATTGTATAAAATATATAAATTTGGTACAAGCGGATATAAAGAAATTATAAAAATTCGGTTGAATTCGCAGAAAACATGAGATTTTCGAGGATTTTACTGTTGTCTAGCGCAAAAATTCAATTGCGTTCCGACCCATGCATCCCAAAGCGTAGAACGTGGTATTGAACGAAGGTGTGCCCCAAGGGCGCGTTCCAGGAAAATGATGTAGAAAGGATCGGTCAAAAAGAACAACTGCGCGGCAGACCAATCACAGAGTAAGTTCCAAATAGACGACTTCGTCAAGCGGATTGTTATAGTAAGCGGGAATGTCCGTGAAGCCGAGTTGTCGATAGAGAGATCGCGCAGTTTCCATCCGCTGCAGTGTATCCAGCCTCATCGTGTGATATCCGATCTGTTTTGCATCCGCAACAAGATGGTTTGTAAGAAGTTTCCCAATCCCTTGTCCGCGAAATTGTTCTCGGACAAACAGTCGTTTCATTTCACACACACCCTCTTCGTCCATCGGCCGAAGAGCAATGCAACCCGCGGTCTCACCGTTACACTCCGCAAGGTACAATCGACCGAGCGGAGCGGCATATTTTCCGGGAAGGCTTGCGAGTTCTTTATCGAATCCCTGAAAGCATAACGAGAAATTGAGCCAGTGCTGATACTCTAAGAACAGCAACCGGACGATCTCGATTTCTTCTGACGTAACCGCAGAGATAATAGATATCTTGTCATTCAACGTTTTCATTATACCGTTCCATTAATTAGCGGACGGCATTTTTGCGACCGGCTTGCGAGGAAGCTTTTCGTTCCTCGTTGCCGCATCGTACGCGAAAGCCGCCATGATAATTGCCGCCTGCTTCAGATCTTCTTCCTGCGCACGGTCGAACACATCCATCGTGGTATGATGAGTGCGCGTTTCATATTCAATCGCGTCCTGAATGAATTGGAATCCCGGTATTCCAACCGCATCGAACGATTGATGGTCCGTGCCGCCGGTATTCTGCAGCGTGAGCGTGGTCGCACCCATGTCTTTGAATGGAGCAAGCCACGAACGGAAGATAGTCCGTACCGCCTCGTTCCCTTGCAAATACACTCCGCGAACCTTTCCCGTGCCGTTATCGTTGTTGAAATACGCAGCGACTTTCTCTGCTTCCGGTTTCAACGAATCCCGCGTGCCGAAATGTTGCTTTACATACGCTGCGGATCCGAGCAATCCCTGTTCTTCCGCATCCCACAAGCCGATACGGATTGTCCTTCGCGGATTTGCACCGACGGCCTTCAGAATCCTCATCGCCTCCAGACAAACCGCAGATCCGGTTGCGTTGTCGGTAGCTCCGGTGCCGCCATGCCACGAATCAAAATGTCCGCCGATGATCACCACTTCGTCTTTCAAATCGCCGCCGGGAATCTCTCCGATGATATTTTGCGCATCTTCATCCTTCGAAGACATCGCCACCTCCAATTCGACGGCAAGTTTTACCCTTTCTCCTTTTTTAACCAATCGCACCAATCGGTTGTAATGTTCTCCACCCACTTCGATCTGAGGAGGGATACGCGGCGCCTTGCTGCTTTGAGCAGAAACTCTATATGGAGAACTAAACGAAGTATCCGGGTGATTAGGAACGTATGCCTGTTGAACTCCAACGCTCCCGCCGAGATTGCGTGTTGAAAACGAAGCAGTAAGAACGGCAGCAACATTTTCTTTCAACAACAATTGCCATTTTTCATAAGTCAGAATCGAAGCAAGTCGTGCAGCATCGGACCGTTGGAAATTCCTTCTCCCGCGGGCAGGCGGAAAGTCTGCGTTTGCCATTTCCAACAACGATGAATCTTCTTCCCGTTCGGCAAGCGGTTTCCAATATGCGTTCACCGTACCGGATTTAGAAAGAAGAACAAATTTTCCCTTTAATGTTCCCCTGTATGCATCAAGCTGGCTTAATGAATCAACATCCAAATAGACAACGTCGGCCTCAATGCGGCCCTTTAATCCGGGTGACCAGGCCTTAGGATACGAGTTCAGCGGCTGCACCTGTTTGCCGATGATGGTGGCGGAATATTTTTTCAATTCCCAACTTTTGCCAAATGGGCCCCATGATTCCAGATGAGTGTTTTGGAGGCCAATCGAATTCATTTTATCGATAGCCCAGTTTGCCGCTGCGGCGTACTGCGGAGAACCGGCAAGGCGGGGACCGTACACATCCGAAAGATACCAAAGAATATCGCTTACCCGAGAGTGATCCCACCCTTCCGTACGAATCTTTGCCATCATGGCACTGTCCACTTTTTCCTGCGAGATGGTGATTTGAATAAAAAGCAACAGCAGCAGACATCGGAATACTAAGTTCATCTTCACTCCTATAATTATTTATATAATTACACCGAGCGTTTCAGTAGCACGGAACTACAAATGTTAGGTCGGGAACATCTGCGCAGTAACGCTGGTCAGCTTCTGTGCGGACAAAGAACTCCATGAGACCGACACCTTGGATGGGACTATGTGCCGGTTTGCGGAGTCTTGAGTGTATCCGTCGCAGCAGGAGCCGCCTGTTTCTTCGGAGGAGCATCACCGATCGAATTTTGAAAATCTTTTCTCATGTTGGTGGCAACCCGCACATCCGAACCATTCCGCCAGATTTTGCCGTCCCAAATACGGGATTCAATCTTGAACTCGAAACGTTTCTTATCCGGGGTGAACTTTGCGACAATGCGGATCTGGTACCGCTCGTTCTGCATGTCTTCGGTGAAGTAGGACTGGCCGTACGCTGACCGCACATAACCGTCTTCTTTTGAGACCATTTCCAATTCAAACTTTTTTGTGATAATGTAAATGACCCGCTGCCATGCATCTTCGTACGGTACGGATTGTTTGACATCCATCGACTCCCAGTACTGTTTGTTCATTTGCATGAACGAATCGGGAGCACCTAAACCGCAGCCGCCGAGCAACAACATGATTGAAAGAAGAACAGTGTGGAAAGAGAGAGTTTTCATGATGGTTTCCTTGTGTCAATCGCAAAAGTATCGTGTGGAAATATACTCTTTTTCAAAGAAAAGGACACCAGAAAAGTGCGCTTGTTCACCCGGCGACATTAGTCAGGATACTTGTATTGTGTATCAAGCCGAATATCCGGATGAAGGCTTTTTGCAACAGGGCAAGTGTCCCCGATCTCCTGCAACCGGCTTCTATATGCTGCGGGGATGCCGGCAGGAAAATCGAGATGCACGACAAGCTTTATGATTCTTCGCGGAGCATCGGTGCTCATATGTTTTTCAATAGCGATCTTTGTTGCGTCGAGATGCACAGGCATTCGTTCCTTATTTGCAATGATCCCCATGGTGGTGATCATGCAGCTGCCGAGCGCGGTTGCTACCAGATCAGTCGGAGAAAAACTCTCCCCTTTACCGAAATTATCTTTCGGCGCGTCCGTGATGAAGTGTGTTCCGCTGTTATCGTGTATTGCGGTGCAGCGAAGTTCTCCTTGATATATAATCGAGATCGGTACCATACAGATATTGTCGCTTTCGTTTAGTTATACTATGGGAATTGGCGTGACGCTGGTGTGTCGGCTTACGGAGTAACGCTATTCTCTTTCAAAATCGATATTGCTTCTGTATTCCAGAACACCATCATGCGCACGAACCGAGGAGCGCGTGAACCTCAAGTATCTTCGAACAAAGTCCAGACGGCGGTCACCATACTGTGCAGCGGGAATCGGGAAAATAATCTCCGAACGAACCGCGGAAGGGATAGACACCGGCTTCACGAGATCCGCAATTTGCAGCGGGATCTCTTGATAATACGGAACATTCCACCCAAGCAATGTAACGGTGATCTTGGTTTTCAACAAAACAGTTTTTGGTACGGGATTCAACCGAATGAAATCAGAATCGGCCGCCGCAACGGTAAACTGTATTTGTTCATTAAGATAGAAATGGATTTGCGGAGAGACAGTTGCTGAAACACCGGTATATTTTCCAGAGGCTTTGACAGTTCCCGTCCCCTCGACTTCGATTGCCGCGTTAATGTTATTGCCGGAAAAATCGGTGAAAGTAAACTTCTTCAAGTCGATATCGAGCATTCCCGTATCGATATCGACATAGTTAGTGTAGCCGATGCCAAGCACCGATTTGTCTTCCTTCCACAATGGACGCGTGGAGAGGAAATCGATATGGATATCCTTCAACGATCTGTTCGTTATCCGTTCGAGCAGGGTGTTTACCGCAGATGAGCGGGTAAGAGTAATAAGGTCGTTACCCCCCGGAAGGGAACGAGTCTGGTTCGCAATAATTTTGTCGAGAGAATCGATCTGCGGTTTAATGTCAGAGATTGACTTCCGAGATTCTTCTATAGAAGGAATGTCAAGCGAAGAACCGCATCCTGCAATAATCAGTCCCGCACACGCACACAGATACAAAGAACGGAGCATGATCATTTCGTCACCTCCGTTTTTTTCACATTCATGGCAACAAAGAGTTTTCCCTTAAAGATCTGCACCTCTTTCAAGGCAAGAGAATATTTTAAAGTCTGTGGCGATGTGGAAATATCCAGATTGATTCCTGTCCGCACGCGCACCGTGCTTCCCTGAACAGGAAACTGATTGTTGAAATCCACCGGAAACTGTATCGGCGGCAGATTATCGCTCAGCGTGGAGAGTTTCATTGTGACGATATCCTGGATGATCCCTTCGAACGATGAGATCATGCCCGCGGCTTTCACCGTTGGAACAACATTGAACGGTTCGAGTGTGGCAAAAAACTTCCCCTTTTCGATTTTGAATGCAAGGATGCAATCCATTAACAGGTTCACATCCACGTCGTATTGGTGGCTGTATGCCGCCATCGCAATTGTTGCGATGGCCGAACCATTGAAGAGTGTAACACGGATGCTTCTGATATTGTATGACGTCAACGAATCCAACCAGCCGGTGGTGGAGTCCACTTGGGATGCCGCTTTGTTCAGCAGTGCTTCGGAGAAATAAAACGAGATATCGGCATTCGCGATTGAATCACCCGACGCCAGCCGTTGAGAAAGCCGTTCAGCTCCGTCGCGGCGGACCTGCAGCATCTTTGCATCTCGGGCAATACGAAGCTGATCGATGTCGACATTTGCACCGGTAAACGGACGAAGAACAAAGCAACCGGACGCAACACTCCCAGCAAGAAAAATACACAAGAGAATAAAAAAACGGGAATCAAAGAACCCACGATGGTGCATGGCGCATTGATGTCCCGTAGTTGTCTGTGTCATGAGTACAAGAAAGAGGTGTTATTGTTTCTTCAATTTACTGCCGAACTCCTTCCTGAATTTACTCAATTTTGGATTGATAACCATCATGCAATATGGCTGATATGAATTCTGGTTATAATAGTTCTGGTGATACTCTTCCGCTTTGAAAAACGCTCCGTACGGAGAGATCTCAGTCACGGTCGGATCATCCCAGATCTTCGCCGCATCGGTCTCGTTCTTTACCTGTTCGGCAATTCGTTTTTGATCTTCGCTGTGATAGAAGATTGCGGAACGATATTGTGTTCCAGCGTCTGCCCCTTGCTTATTCAGCGTGGTGGGATCGTGTGTGCGAAAGAAAACCTCCAGCAATTCCTTGTATGAAAGTTTTTGCGGATCGAACGTCACCTGAATCACTTCAGCGTGTCCCGTTCTGCCGGTGCACACCTGTTCATAGGACGGATTCTTCACCGTGCCGCCAGAATATCCCGATTCGACCTTCTCAACGCCTTCCAGACGCTGGTAAATCGCTTCTACACACCAAAAACAGCCGGCGCCGAGCGTTGCTATTTCCCAATGGCGTTCCATGGATTTTCCTTTCGTCGTAGATTTGTTTTGCGCTGTGCTAATACAGCCAAGAACAGTGAGAACAATAATTAGAAATTTCATAAGTTACCTCCGCTGATAATAACGTGAATTTCCTCATAATAATTCTCACAAAACAATAACATTTGAGTGACATAGCAATGACGGGGGAAAAGAGAACTTGCGTAAGGTCTTGTAAATTCAGAAATTTACATAGGGGGAAGAACGTAAACTCACATTCCGGAAGACATACGGAGCACATCCGTATAGTGTGCCAGTACCAGCGCACCCGCTCCAACAACATCCCCCGAAAAAAAGATACTCTATGGCAACATTCATTGAAAGAATCTTTTCCTTACTGGCGCTGTGCTCTCCGATGGTATTTTTCGGTTGCTCCGGACTGCACACTGTTCAGGATCATCCCTGTGCGCACTATGTGTTTACCTACACGATGGTGCAACCGGAACATAACACCGAATTGAAATTTTATGATTCCAACATTGATATTCAATTCACGATCGATAACAGTGCAATCATTTTTCGAATGAAGAACAACTCGGATCAGCGCCTCTCCATTGCCTGGGAGCGAACAGCGATCGCGGTAAACAAGCAAGCGTTCTCCGTGCGCAACATTCACACATTTTATTCTACCGGGAGCGCATCGCCGCTTCCGCTGAACGTGGAACCGCAAGGATTTTTAAAAGACATTGTGATCCCGTGGGAGCATGTATATTTTGAACGGGGACAATGGACAGAGGAAGAATTCTTCCCGACGTGTGACAGCGGTTCGCTGCAGATAAAAGAAACGATTGAAAAAACAATCGGAAGCAGTGTGCAGTTAACACTTCCGGTAAAGATTGGTAAAATCGTGATGGATTATTCGTTTGCGTTCGAAGTAACAGGCATATCCGCGCTCCCCCTCGACACGCAACCCCCGGCGCCGGATCGTCCGCCGAAGCCCGACGCTCCCCCGGTTGAACCGTCCTTTACACAGGGATATCTTCCGATCATCATTTCCACCGGGATCCTTGCTGTTGCGATCTATCTCTTTTCACAAAAGAAGAGTTCCGCCACGGCATTTTAAAATTCTCCGCCAGTTATGCGCCACGCAGTCTTTTAGAAGCGACAGGTTTCGTTATCTTCGCCAGATCGTGCGCCGCAGGAACTTCGAATGTGATCTTTTCTATCGTCTCGGGAGATTCGGTGCTTTGGTTGGTGACGGGAAATGCCGTCATCCTCTCTGCGGGATAGGGAACCAGCAGTGTCTTCAGGAAATCAGTATCCTTCATTCTTCGGTTCAACCACACATCATAGTCCTTTGGTTCAAGGATCACCGGCATCCGATCGTGAATATTCTTCAGCAGTTCATTTGCCGCAGTGGTGATGATGGTGTATGTGGGAAATTCATCCCCTGCAGCATTTTTCCAAACAGAGAACAATCCCGCCATCATGAACGGCGCCCCGTCCTTCATCGCGATAAACATCTTTTGTTTCTGTTTGGCCGATGGTATTTTCCCTTTGGCCTCGGACTGCACGGCGAACTTCTTCCACTCAAAGAATCCGTTCGCCGGGACAAGACATCGGGCACTTTTAAAATACGGTGAGAAGAGATTGCTAGCAAGCAATGTTTCGGATTTTGCGTTGAATGTAGAGAATGCAGTTTTGCCATTGTTGCTCCAATGCGGGACAAGTCCCCACCGCATCAGTTGCACCTGATAATGATTATCCCGCAGCGCTACAACCGGCATCAGCTCTGACGGCCGGGCATCGTATTTCGGAAGGATGTCAAACTCTATTCCCTGATTGCGCCATGTCTGGAGCTGGGCAGAAGCAGCGAAAATCACATTTCCATCGATAAGAACGTACCGACCGCACATTGATTATTCCTGATAAGAAAATAAAACTGTGCGCAAAGATAATTGAATATACCATATCAGGCAAGGTGGTTTGGGAGAGAGACATAACAAGCAGGAAATAGAAAAATATGCTCGCGGATGGTAAAGAAACGATACATCCCCCGGCCAAAGAAAAACCGGGGGATGTATCTACAGAGAGAATATTATGGTGAAGAAAAACCCCTGCTGTGTCGAGATTGCGGACTAGTGGATGGTTATCCGCCATTTATTTTTTTGCCGAAACTCTTTCATCGTCATACCAGTTTTCTTTTTGAAGATCTTTGCTCCGCTGTCCTCGCGGTAGCCGAATTCATAGCAGACATAAAAACAGGGATCGTCCCTCAGGAGTAAAAATTCCTGCATGGCTTGCACTTTTCTCATGGTAATGTAATCGGCGAGCGGCATCTGTTCTTTCCGCAGGAACGATTTGCGCAACGTATCGTACGACATGTTCATTTTCCTCGCCACATTGTGTATCGTCTTCACCTCTTTGATGTTTTGATCGACAAACAATTTTACATTTGATGTATCGACAGCCATACCGGACTCCTTTCTAAAAATGGTTTGTCAAATATATTATCCGGATAATTGCCGCACAATTACGTATTCACGGTATTTTTGAAACAGTGTTAAAATGAAAAAGTAAAACTATTTTGCCGAGGGATCTGATTGGGGAACGGAGAATCGATTGCGGATTATTTCGTCTGCTTTTACTGGACGGCCGGATTGTTTATCAATGGGGCACCACAGCGTACGGGCTTGTGCGAGTATTTTTAAATCTTCTGCTCGGAGAATTTCGGTGTATCGCTCAAAGTAGTTTTTTACCGTAGTGCCGACCCACGTACGGGCAATGATCTTGTCCTCCAGGCGAGCAGAACGTTTGTAATCAATCTCATGACGGACAACGACCCAGGCGACAGCCTCTTGCATTTCCGGTGTGGCAGCAGAGGTCCAATGAGCGATGGCTACGTCCTGTATCCATCGTACATAGACAGTATTGTTGACATGGCCAAGCATGTCGATGTCATCAGGAGTTATCGTGATGGGAAGATCGAATCGTTCTGTTGCCGGATCTACTGGCATGGCATTGGAGTGTTGTAATTTACACCGCCGGTTCCTGCTGGCTGATGCAGTGCAGTGTTCCTAATCCCCAAACAAGATCGACGCTATCGATACCGATCACGGCACGGTCCGGAAACTGCGACTGGATGATGGTGAGCGCCTTCAGATCGTTTGGATGGTTGAACACCGGAACAATGACAAAACCGTTGCCGATCAAAAAGTTTGCATAACTTGCCGGCAGCCGTTGTCCTTCATACGCAACCAGTCCGGGCATCGGCAATTCAATAATGTTGAACGGTTTGTTATCCTGGTCAGTCAGCGTCCGGAGCAATTTCAGATTTTCTTGCAGGATCTCATAGTTTTCATCCTGCGGATCTTCTTCAACACATGTGAGGATTGTTGTGGGATTCACAAATCGGGAAAGATCGTCGATATGTCCGTCCGTATCGTCTCCCACAATACCGTCGTTCAACCAGAGGATCTTCTCTTGTCCGTAATATTCTTTCAGATACGTTTCGATCTGTTCCTGATTGAGATGCGGATTTCTGTTCT
>JBAYJG010000074.1:0-11760 GCA_041665225.1 Bacteroidota bacterium | reverse complement strand
ATTCCTGTCGCAATTGGAAGAGATACTCATCACCAGCGATGTCGGTGTGGATACATCGCACCAGATCATCGACAGCATCAAGCGAAGGGCAAAGGAGCGGAAATACGAAACACAGGATGAACTGAACGAACTCGTACGCTCAGAGATCGCCAACTCCCTTGCCAAGCACACATTTAACGGGAACGATCCTTTCGAATTTCCTCCGCACACGAAACCGTATGTGATGATGGTCGTTGGCGTGAACGGCGTCGGCAAAACAACAACGATTGGGAAGCTAGCACATAATTACAAGAGTGCCGGAAAGCATGTGCTGATTGGTGCAGCGGATACATTCCGTGCCGCAGCAAATGAACAACTGGAAGTGTGGGGTAAGCGGGCAGGTGTGGAGATCATTCAACAGCTGCATGGTTCCGATCCCGCTTCTGTTGCGTTCGACACCGTCAAAGCGGCACAATCCCGGAATGCAGATGTCGTCATTATTGATACCGCCGGACGTCTTCATACGAAGACGAATCTGATGGAAGAATTAAAGAAAATAAAACGCGTCATCACGAAAGTGAGTGCGGAAGCGCCGCATGAAGTGCTGCTGGTGCTGGATGCAACGACGGGACAGAATGCCGTACAACAAGCGAAGTTGTTCAACGAAGCGGTCGGTTTGACCGGTCTGATCATTACGAAACTGGATGGAACGGCAAAAGGGGGAGTGATCTTTGCAGTGAGCAATGCGCTGAAAGTTCCTGTCCGATTCATCGGCGTGGGAGAAAAGATCGATGATCTGCAGCCGTTCGATTCCGATAAATTTGTGGAAGCGTTGTTTGAGAAAGAAGGACATTGACGGACGATGACCGTGCGGCGGACAGAATGAACCTAGTCTGGAAACGGTATGATCTGCAACTGCGGCATGTGTTCCGTATCGCACGCGGTGCACGCACGACGGTTCCGGTCATGATCCTGGAATTGCACCATGATGGTATTATTGGATATGGTGAAGCGTCGCCGATCAAGAGATATGGAGAAAGTCCGGAAACCATCGAAGAGTTTTTCCGGAAGATCAATTTGGCGCCATTCGAATCGCCGATGGCGCTGGAAAATATTTTGCAATACGTGAACACCATTGCCGAAGGGAATTCTTCAGCAAAATGTGCGGTCGATCTTGCACTGCATGATTGGATTGGAAAGAAACTTGCCGTACCGTTGTATCGGTTATGGGGATTGGACCCCGAAAAAACTCCTCTCAGCTCGTTTACGATCGCTATCGATTCGAAAGAAGTGGTCGAACAAAAGGTCCGTGAAGGGGAACACTATCCGATTCTTAAAGTGAAAGTCGGATTGGAGAATGACGAAGAGATGATCACGACGATACGGTCAGTGACGGATAAAGTGCTGTATGTGGATGCCAACGAGGGATGGACGGACAAGCATGTTGCACTGGAACGGATCACATGGCTGAAGGATCACAATGTTGCATTCGTCGAACAACCGATGCCTGCAGGACAGTTTGATGATCTGAAATGGTTACGGGATCGATCAGCACTGCCGCTGATTGCCGATGAAAGTGTTTTGCGGCTTTCAGATATTCCCGCATTGGCGGAAGCGTTCGATGGAATCAATATCAAATTAATGAAAAGCACCGGCCTGCATGAAGCAATGCGCATGATCGAGGCGGCCCGTGCCTTGAACATGAAGGTGATGCTCGGCTGCATGATCGAAACAGCCGTCGGCATTTCCGCGGCAGCACATCTTTCTCCGCTTGCGGATTTTGCCGATCTTGACGGCAATGTGCTGATCTCGAACGATCCATTTGATGGTGTCCGGAATATCAACGGCCGTCTTCAGTTGCGCAACACGCCGGGATTGGGCGTAACACCTGTTTAAAGAAAGTATGAAAATCTGAGCATGTCATCCATCATCAATATATTACCGGACCATCTTGCGAATAAAATCGCGGCAGGTGAGGTTGTGCAACGGCCAGAATCGGTGGTGAAGGAATTACTGGAAAATTCCATCGATGCCGGTGCAACGTCGATCTCCATTACGATTAAGAATGCCGGTAAGATGCTGATCCAGATAATTGACAATGGCGTTGGTATGAGCGATGAGGATGCCGTAAAATCGTTTTATCGTCATGCAACCAGTAAAATCGTCACGTATGAAGACCTGGAAAAAATCCGCACCCTCGGATTCCGCGGCGAAGCACTTGCATCGATCGCTGCGGTGGCACAAGTGGAAATGACCACCCGGCGGAAAGAAGATACAGTCGGATCGCTCCTGCGTATTGAAGGTTCCGAGATCAAAGAGCAAACCAAAGTTGCTCATCCTATCGGGACCTCCATCAGTGTGAAGAATCTATTTTACAATACCCCGGCGCGCCGACAATTCCTGAAATCGAATAATACTGAATTCAAACATATCTACGAAACGATCCAGCGTCTTGCATTATCCAAACCGGAAATTGCACTGGAGTTTGTCAGCGATGAAGATACGATCCTTGCATTGCCGTCACAAAATATTGAAGAGAGGTTAAAGAGTCTATTTGGGGACCGGCATTTTGCAACGCTCCTGCCGGTGAAAGAAGAAACGGAAATTCTCTCGCTCTCCGGATACATCGGGAAACCGGATTTTGCGCGGAAGTCCAAGGTTGAGCAATATATTTTTCTGAACGGACGATTCATCATCAGCCGATCGATCAACCATGCCGTCTTCTCCGGATATGAACATTTGGTGGAAAAAGGGAATTTCCCGTTCTTTCTCCTGTTCATTTCTCTTGATCCGCAAAAAGTGGATGTGAATGTCCATCCATCGAAGATGGAAGTGAAATTCGCGGACGAACAGCATATCTATCGTATTGTTATCTCGGTGATCAGGAAAACAC
This sequence comes from Bacteroidota bacterium, assembly GCA_041665225.1. Lineage (GTDB taxonomy): Bacteria > Bacteroidota > Ignavibacteria > UBA10030 > UBA8401 > UBA8401. Next base: position 8,888 of record JBAYJG010000074.1, on the reverse strand, counting down.
TTGGACAGAACGACATCATACCGACAGTGGAGTTCCAACGTCCTTCGGGAGATCAGTTCTCTTCTTTGAAGCACATCGCGCAACCGCGATGGTACGGCGATGCTCCTTCGCAAATTCCTGCAGATCCCAATTCAGTTTTTGGCACACCGGAACAAAAAAGAACGTTCTCAGGAGAGAATGAAGAGATCCCGTTTGATCTGCACTCAAAACTCGATCAGATATTTTCACAAACTGTCGGCGTTGAAACATCTATTCCGGACGATACCTCTGTCCGCTTACAGCATGGTACGAGGGACAGCGAAGCACAGGAAGGGAAAGCGATCTGGCAGTTGCATAATAAGTATATCCTGACGCAGATCCGTTCCGGATTAATGATCATCGACCAGCATGTCGCTCATGAACGCATTCTGTATGAACGGGCACTTACCAGAATGAACAATGCTGTTCCTTCATCGCAGCAACTATTATTTCCTCAGACAATCCAACTGCCAGCAGGTGACTACACTTTAACGAAGGACTTACTGCCATTTCTGAATTCTATCGGTTTTGAGACAAAACTGTTTGGTAAGAATACATTCGTATTGGAAGGGGTTCCGCCGGAAGTGAAAGCAGGGACCGAAGCGACGATTCTACAGGATATTCTTGATGAGTACAAGAACAATCAGCTGCGGGTAAAACTTGAAGCGAGGGATAATGTCGCAAAGTCATTTTCTTGTAAAGCGGCGATCAAAGCAGGAGAGAGGTTAACAGAAGTGGAAATGCGATCGCTGATCGATCAGTTATTTGCGACATCCATGCCGTATGTCTGTCCCCATGGAAGGCCGGTATTGATCAAACTGTCACTCGCAGAGCTGGATCGACGGTTTTTTAGAACGTGAACAGTCTGTTAATTCGGAGATTGTATTCATTAAGAAACAATACGATACTTCTTGGATTTCCGGATCTGATTTACGAAGTTTACTACACTTAGAACATTTGACGCGAACGAAAAAGATTATCAAACTATTTGGTCACAATCTGAATAGTGTGAAAAAACGATCTAACATATCGGAGAACACTTATGGCGACATTTAACGATCCGCAGTCCATCAAACAGGAAGCGGAACGCTACAAAGCAAAGGCAGCTGCATCCAAAGTGCGGGATGTGAAGTTCACCACTGTCAGCGGCGAACCGGTGGAAGTTTTATACACACCGGAAGAAGTGAAGGAAATTAATTATCTCGCCGAGATCGGTTATCCTGGTGAATTTCCGTATACACGAGGGATCCATCACACTGGGTACCGCGGGAAATTGTGGACTATGCGGCAGTTTGCCGGCTTCGGGACTCCGGAAGATACCAATCAGCGTTTCAAATATCTTTTGGAGCACGGTCAGACCGGTCTTTCAACGGCATTCGATCTTCCGACTCTGATGGGTCGAGATGCCGATGATCCGTTATCAGAAGGAGAGGTCGGTATCTGCGGAGTTGCCGTCAGCTCGCTGGCTGATATGGAAATTCTGTTCAAAGGCATTCCGCTGGACCAGGTGACGACGTCTATGACGATTAATGCACCGGCAGCGATGACCCTGGCATTTTATATCGCTGTAGGGGAGAAACAGGGACTGAAGTCGAATGTCCTGCGTGGGACTATCCAGAACGATATTTTGAAGGAATACATCGCACAAAAGGAATGGATCTATCCTCCGAAACCGTCGATGAGAATCATCACCGATATGTTCCAATATTGTTCGAAAGAACTTCCGCAATTCAACCCTATCTCTGTTTCTGGCTATCATATACGAGAAGCTGGTTCAACCTCTGCACAGGAACTTGCCTTCACACTCGCGGACGGTTTCGCATACATCGAAGCGGGAATGGCGGCAGGAATGGATGTCGATGATTTCGCACCTCGCATTTCCTACTTTTTCAACTCCCATCTCGATTTCTTTGAAGAGATCGCCAAATTCAGAGCTGCTCGCAGGATCTATGCAAAGCGGATGCGGTACAAATATGGGGCTAAAAATCCAAAATCATGGACTCTCCGTTTTCACACGCAGACTGCCGGCTGCACACTCACCGCACAACAACCGGAGAATAACATCGTACGGACCGCAATTCAAGCGCTTGCAGGGGTGCTGGGAGGGACTCAGTCCCTTCATACGAATTCCATGGATGAAACACTTGCATTACCGTCCGATAAAGCCGTGAAGATCGCGTTAAGAACACAACAGATCATTGCAGATGAAACCGGAGTAGCGAACGTCATCGATCCATTAGGCGGAAGTTACTTTGTAGAAGCGTTAACGGAGAAGATGGAAAAGGAAGCGGAACAGTACTTTGAAAAAATCGAACTGCTCGGCGGCGTCATTCCAGCCATCGAGCAAGGATTTTTCCAGCGAGAAATTGCTGAAGCTGCGTACCGGTATCAACGGGAATTGGACACGAAAGAAAAGATCATCGTCGGTGTGAATCAATACATTGAAGAGGATGAAAAGATCGATATTCCAATCCTTGCGATCTCTCCTGAAGTAGAAATACTGCAGAAAAAGAGATTAGCAGAACTCCGGCAGGGTAGGAATCAAGAAGCAGTGGCAAGCTCATTGAAAGCGTTACAGCAGGCGGCTGCCGATGGCTCGAATCTGATGCCGCATCTCTTGAACGCCACACGCAATTATGTTACACTCGGCGAGATGTGCAATTCATTGATCGAGCATTTCGGAATATATGAAGAACAGGCTGTGTTCTAAAAGGTATTAAATGCGTCCATTTATTCGACTTCTACGTCCAGCCCAGTGGCTGAAGAACGGTTTCGTTTTTGCACCGCTGATCTTTTCAAAACATCTTTTTGAGAAAGAGTACCTTCACAATGCGGTGTTGGCATTTTTTGCTTTTTGCTTTGTCTCCAGTCTCGTTTACATTATCAATGATGTTGTTGATCGTGAAGCAGATAAACTCCATCCAGAAAAGAAGAAGCGGCCGATCGCTTCAGGTGAAATATCTATCTTAACAGGAGTAACTGCAGCCATAGTGTTAGGCATCGCTGCTTTGCTGATTTCACAATTCCTTCCTATTGAATTTGCTTACGCTTTGCTTATGTATGTTGCCATTCAGGTTGCATACTCCTTCAGCTTAAAACACATTGTTATTCTCGACCTCTTCATTATCGCAACAGGTTTCATGCTGCGAGTGTTCAGCGGTGCTTTGGCTATTCAGGTAGATATTTCTCATTGGCTGGTCATCACGACGCTGTTCTTATCACTGTTCCTTGCTGCCTCCAAACGAAGAGCCGAACTGGTGATGATCAAAAAACAGAATATCGAAACAAAACGGAAAGTGTTACAGGAATACAGTATTACCTTCCTGGATGCACTTCTGCTCATCACTACGACTGGTATGGCTATATCATATTCGTTATATACAATGGCCGAACGCACAATTGAAGTATTTAAATCCGAATACCTTATCTTTACAACTGTTTTTGTACTCTTTGGAATTTTCCGCTACCTTTTTCTGGTCCTGGTAAAGGAAGAGGGAGAAAATCCTACTGCCATTCTGACAAAGGACACTCCGACTGCCATCAATCTTTTTCTTTGGTTGATAACATGCGTGTCGATAATATACTTTAATTAAATTAGCTCTATCCTTATTAGATACACTGCATTAGCATAATGCTCCTATGAAGCTACATACCCGCTGGATAACTCACTACGAAAAATCCGGATGTCTGCGGTCTCCTCGGTATGCGGAAACCCTCGCCTATTTCAAACAGTTTGAAAAGTATACACCATACGCTAAGATGTTTTCCATCGGTCGGTCTCCCCAGGGTCGTTCGATAGAATGTATCGTAATCTCAAAGGATAAAGAATTTACACCTGCAAAAGCCCAAAAAAGCGGAAAAGCAGTCATCGTTATCCAAAACGGCATCCATTCCGGCGAGATCGAAGGGAAAGATGCATGCATGATATTGTTGCGGGAAATTCTCATTACAAAAGAGAAGTTCCATCTCTTGGATAACCTGATTCTGGTCATTATCCCGGTGTTGAACGTTGATGGACATGAACGGATAAGCCGGTTCAACCGACCAAATCAAAATGGGCCATTGGAAATGGGGTGGAGGACAACCAGCTGGAATTTGAACCTGAATCGTGATTATATGAAGGGCGATACACCGGAGATTGCAGCGGTTCTTACGTTGTTCAATTCGTGGTGTCCCGATTTCTTCATTGATAATCATACAACCAATGGTGCGGATTATCAATACCACCTCACCTACACGCTCGAAAAATTTGCAAATATCGATCGATCTCTGGCAAAGTGGGGAAAAGACCATTTCCTACCCGCCATCTTGAAAAAAGTAGAGGCAAAAGGATTTCTTACAGGTCTATACGTACTGTTAAAGAAAGATGAATTGATCGAAGGCGGTATCATTGATACTCCTTCTGAACCGCGTCTATCGACGGGATATGCAGCATTACAAAATCGGCATGGGCTTCTGGTAGAAACACATTCATTGAAACCGTTTGAAAATAGAGTCCGGTCTACTCTGGAAATGAACTATGCCGCTTTGCAATATCTCAATGATCATTTCCGCCAGCTGCTGAAGTTAAACCGAAGGGCAGATAGTGTTACAAAAAATCTCCGATCTCTGCCGATAAATTTCGAATTAAGCGGATCGTCTAAGCCTCTTCAATTCAAAGGATTTGAAACGGTTTATAAAAAAAGTCCTATCACTGGTAATGAGGTTGTTTATTATTCAGACCGACCGATAGAATTTACCATACCACTCTTTGACGATGTCAAAGTCGTCACTGCCGTTCGGCTACCAAAAGCATATTTCATTCCAAAGGAATTTGATGAGATTGTCAGACGCATGGAACTCCACGGCATTAAGGTTGAGAGGCTGGCAAAAGAAAAAAGTATTACAGTTACAGAGCTCTCATTCAATGAGTATACCTTCTCCCTTAAACCGTACGAAGGCCGGCAATGTGTGAAAGTGAAATGCAAATCCCGCAAAGTTAGGGTCAATTTCCCTGAAGGGACGTATCATGTCCGTTTGAACCAGAGAGTGAATCGGGTGATCGTCAATCTCTTGGAACCCGAAGCGCCGGATTCATTCGTCAGCTGGGGGTTCTTCAATGCCTTTTTTGAACGGAAAGAGTATGCCGAAGCGTATGTGATGGAACCGTTCGCACAACAGATGATGGCGAACGATGTACAACTGAAAAAACAATTTAACGCTTTAATGGAAGAGCAGACATTCCGGAACGATCCTCATGCCCGTCTGGAATTCTTTTATCAGCGCTCGCCGTTTTTTGATCAGAAAGAAATGAAATATCCCATCTATCGCTTGGAATAATCCAGGTATCGTATGAAAAAAACCATTCTGTGTCTCTCCAGTTATGAAAAAGGACAGGAATTTCTCCGTCAGGCAAAACGGGAAGGATGGAGAGTGCTGCTGTTGACCTCCAAAAGTTTGGAGCATGCGGAATGGCCGAAAGATCATCTCGACAATATCTATTTTATTCCCGATAAGAATAAAGAATGGCACATGCCGGACGTGATCCATGGCGTCAGTTATCTTGCGCGGACGGAACAGATCGACCGCATTGTCGCGCTGGATGATTTCGATGTAGAGAAAGCGGCAACGCTTCGTGAACACCTCCGGATAGGAGGAATGGGAGAGACAACTGCGCGGTATTTCCGCGATAAACTTGCGATGCGTATGAAAGCACGCGAAGCAGGGATCACTGTGCCGGACTTTATCGGCATATTGAACTATGACCGCGTCCGTGAATTTCTTGCTGCCGTACCGCCTCCGTATGTACTGAAACCGCGGCTGTCGGCAGGTGCCGTCGGGATTAAAATGATTGCATCTGCAGATGAACTGTGGCAGAAGATCAACGAACTCGGTGATCAGCAGTCCTATTATCTTCTGGAGAAATTCATCCCGGGAGATATTTTTCATGTTGACAGTATCCTGACCCAAAAACAGATCCTGTTTTCGCTCGTCAGCAAATATGGAACACCCCCTATGGAAGTCTCTCACGAAGGACGCGTCTTTATGACGAGGACAATCCTGCGGGGAAGCGAGGATGAAATTTCATTGAAGGAACTGAACAAGACTGTTTTGCCATCCCTGGGATTACTGCAGGGAGTCTCCCATACCGAGTACATTAAATCTCATGCGGACGGGAGATATTATTTCCTGGAAACATCCGCGCGCGTTGGGGGCGCACACATTGTGGAACTTATCGAAGCAGCTACCGGCATGAATCTCTGGGCGGAATGGGCTCGGCTGGAAACGACGGAGGATGTATCCACATACACTCCGAAACTGCTGCGGGAAGAATATGCGGGATTGATGGTCTCGCTGGCGAAGCAACAATGGCCGGACATGTCTTCCTATGACGATCCGGAGATCTATTGGAAGATCAACAAAGAGTTTCACGCCGGACTTGTCGTCCGGTCGTCAAAGTATGACCGGATTGAAACATTACTGGCGATGTATACAGAACGATTCTATCGCGATTTCTTTACCTCGGCGCCTCCAAAAGAAAAACCGACGCACTGAAAAAAGACTGCTGTGCGACGTAGTGCTGCAACGGATTTTCACAAATACCGCTTCATTAACTCCCATACTTTTCGTATTTTCAACTTATGAAAGTTACTAACTGGGGCAATTATCCTGTCATCGAAGCAACGGTACACACGCCGTCAACCATTAACGATGTGCGTACTGTTGTTACGTCGTCACCGGAACTCATTGCCCGCGGCTTAGGACGATGCTATGGCGATTCTTCACTGAATACCGCCATCGTTTCAACTTTGCGGTTGAATCACATTTTAGCATTCGATGAACAGTCCGGGAATATCACTTGTGAATCCGGAGTTTCATTTGCCGAAATACTGGATGCATTTGTTCCGCGCGGATGGTTTGTTCCCGTTACACCGGGAACAAAATTCATCACAGTCGGCGGAGCCATCGCATCGGATGTGCATGGAAAGAACCATCACATTGCCGGATCGTTCTCAGCACACCTGCAATCCATGAAGGTCATGCTGCACGATGGATCGGTTGTTCTGTGTTCTCGGGACACACATCCTGATCTCTTCTGGGCCACGTGCGGCGGAATGGGATTGACCGGAATCATTCTTGAAGCAACATTTCGAATGGTGCGGATTGAAACTGCATACATCCGGCAGCGGATCGTAAAGGCAAAGAATATTGATGCTGCGATCGACGCATTTGAAGCCAATAAACACTGGACCTATTCGGTGGCGTGGATCGATTGTTTATCGAAAGGAGATTCGCTTGGACGGTCAGCGCTCATCCTTGGCGAACATGCGACAAAACAGGAAGTAGGATACCGCTATCGTGATCCGTTAAAAATTGATAAGGGGATTTCAATCCCCGTCCCGCTCTTTTTACCGGATTTTGTATTGAATACATATACGGTAAAGATTTTCAATGGACTTGTCAATGCAAAATATATCCAGGGAGACTCTTTCGTAGAATACGGACCGTTCTTTTATCCGCTGGATGTTTTTTCAGACTGGAATAGAATTTACGGCAAGCGGGGATTTACTCAATATCAGTTTGTTTTACCGAAGGAAACTTCGCGTGTTGGATTACGGAAAGTGTTGGAACGGATCTCCCTCAGCGGCGAAGGATCATTTTTGGCAGTTCTGAAGCTCTTTGGAAAACAGGAGGGACTTCTGTCGTTTCCGCAGGAAGGCTTCACACTGGCACTTGATTTTGCAATTTCTCCTACGACACTGGCATTATTGGGCGAATTGGATGAACTCGTTTGCGAACATGGAGGACGGTTGTATCTGACGAAAGATGTCCGTATGACGAAGGATGTATTTGAAAAGGGATATTCACAGGCTGCGAAATTCCTGACGACGAAAAACAAGTTCGATACGCAGAAGAAATTTCAATCATTACAGTCAAAACGGATCGGACTCTCATGAAGTACATTCTTATTATCGGCGCCGGATCGGACATTGCGCGCCCGCTTGCGTTTTTATACGCAAAATCCGGATATGGAATTTATCTGGCCAGCAGAAGTTATGATCAACTGGTGCGTGACGCCAACGATATCAAGATCCGGTACAATGTTGATACTGCAGCGTTTACGTTTGATGTTACGCAGACAACAACGCATCAGCAATTTTATGATTCGCTTCCGGTGAAACCCGCAGGAGTTATTTGTCTTGCAGGGAGTTTAGGCGATCAACAAAAGTCAGAACAAAATTTTGACGAAGCACAGATCGTGCTGGATGCGAACTTTACCGGCCTGGTTTCCATTTTGCATATTATTGCTGCTGATTTTGAAAAGAGAAAAGAAGGATTTATCGTCGGTGTCAGTTCAGTTGCAGGCGAAAAAGGGAGAAAGAGTAATTACGTCTATGCAAGCGCGAAAGCAGGATTCACGACGTTCCTTTCCGGATTGCGCAACAGACTCTATTCTGCAAATGTCCAAGTAATGACAGTTCATCCTGGATTCATCCGCACAAAGATGATTGAAGGAAGGACAACGCCGGGAATCATTACTGCAAGTCCGGAAGAAGTGGCACGCGATATATTCTCTGCTCAACAGTCTGGTAAAGATTTCATTTATTCAAAATGGTTTTGGAGATTCATCATGTTTGGGTTTAAAATGATTCCGGAATCGATAATCAAGAAACTTGATTTGAAATGACCACGAGGAGCAGAGCGGAGCTTGCGTTATTTGCGACAACGTTCATTTGGGGGAGCACGTTTGTTGTCGTCAAAGCAGGTTCGGGAAATATTTCTCCATCGTTGTTTATTGTATTACGATTCGGGATCGGTGCACTCATTTTTGGGATATTGCTTTTTCGGCAATTGCGGACGATACAAATTCGGACGATAAAGAAATCTCT
>JBAYJG010000073.1:0-11777 GCA_041665225.1 Bacteroidota bacterium | reverse complement strand
AATGTGCGATCAAGAGAAATGATTGCCTCTCCTGCTTGCAGGAAAGACAGAATTCGGCTTATCAGCTCGCCCAGCGCTTTGTTGGCTTTGTGCAACGCTTGAGAATGGAAGATGCATTCTCTCACAAGATACCGATACCATCGGTATCGCATTGGAGAATTGCATTGACTACAAAAAAAGAATTCCGGTGGACGGTCGCTCCCGCTCCGCCGACAGAACTCGTTAAACAACTGTCTGACGAGTTAACGATCTCTTCTTCACTCGTGTCGATCCTCATCAACCGCGGCATCGACACGTACGAGAAAGCCAAGAAATACTTCCGGCCTTCCATCGATCAGCTGCACGACCCGTTCCTGATGGACGGGATGTATATTGCTGTTGACCGACTGCTCCGTGCAAAGAATACTAACGAGAAGATCCTTGTCTACGGCGATTACGACGTGGACGGCACCAACGGCGCCGGGATGCTCTATCTCTATTTCAAAGAGATCGGCTGCGACGTTACCTATTATATCCCGGACCGGCTGACCGAAGGGTATGGCATTTCACAGCCAGGAGTCGAATTCGCGAAACGGGAAGGCGTAACGCTCCTGATCGCGATCGATTGCGGCATCACCGCTCTTGCTCAAGTCGAATATGCCCGCCAGTTGGGCATTGATGTGATCATTTGCGACCATCACGAACCCGCCGATGAACTTCCGAATGCTGTTGCTATCCTTGACGCTTTGAAACCGAATTGCCGGTATCCGTTCAAAAGTCTTTGCGGAACCGGTGTCGGCTACAAATTCATTCAAGCGATCGCACGCACGCTCGGACATGAAGAGAAGATCGAGAAATATGTGGACTTCGTTGCGCTCGCTACGACAGCGGATATTGTTCCACTGGTGGATGAGAACAGAATCTTCGTCCGTCTCGGTTTGGAACGGATCAATACGAATACTCGCCCTGGAATCCGGGCACTACTCGAAAGTGCGGGACTGAAAATCGGTGCGATCACAACAGGACAAATTGTCTTCGCAATGGCGCCGCGGATCAATGCGGTCGGCCGCCTCGGCGATGCAAAACGGGCCGTTGAACTACTCGTGAGTGATGATTATCAGGACTCGATTGCCTTTGCACGCGTACTCGAACAGGAAAATCTCAATCGTCGCAAGATCGACGAAGGCGTTTTTCTTGAAGCGCAAAGCCTGGTCGAACAATATTTCAAAGATAACGGCGACGGCGCCATCGTCATGCATCAGGAACAATGGCACCCCGGTGTTGTCGGTATCGTTGCTTCACGCATGGTGGAAAAATATTACCGTCCTGCTGTCATGCTGACCACGTTAGAAGGCGTTGCGAAAGGTTCTGCGCGAAGCATTTCTGGTGTGAATATCCATCAGGCGCTGAAAATGGTGGAAGATAAATTGTTGCAATTCGGCGGGCACAAATATGCTGCCGGATTAAGCGTAGATCTGGACAGAGTGGATGAATTCCGGAAAGCATTCAACGCCGTCGTGAAAGATATGCTCACAGAAGATCTGTTGACACCAGTGATCCATATTGATACGGAGATCGACCTGGCAGAATTGACGCCGAAATACCTGCGAGTGCTGAAACAATGCGCCCCATTCGGTCCGCAAAACATGCGGCCGACCTTCCTGGCAAAAGGCGTTCAGGTCGTCGGTTTGCCCCGAATCGTCGGAAAAGATCATTTACGGTTCAAGATCAAAAAGAACGGAGTCACATTCGATACCATCGGATTCGGTCTCGGTTCCATGATCAATACCGTCAAAGAAAAATCGGGCAATCTGGACCTTGTTTTTTCGATTGATGAGAACGATTTTACGGGGGTGACACTAACCCAATTAAAAATTAAAGACCTGAAATGATCATCCTCGGCGTTGATCCCGGAACACTGATTGCCGGCTACGGAGTAATCGAACGAAAGGGAAAGGACATTTCCTTACTCGATGTCGGCATCATTAAGAATGCACCCGGGGTTTCCATGCCGCTGCGCTTGAAGAAAATCTATTCGACTTTGTGTTCGGTTATCGATAGATTCCATCCGGATGAATTCGCAATCGAAACAGCGTTTTATTCAAAGAATGCGCAATCCGCATTGAAGATCGGTCAGGCGCGCGGTGTCGCGATTCTCGCCGGCGTGAATCACGAAATCCCGGTGACCGAATACTCTCCGCGAGAGATCAAAAAAGCAGTGACGGGAAAAGGAGCTGCATCCAAAGAACAGGTGCAGTATATGATGGTATCGATGCTTACATTAAAGGAAACGCCGAAATATTTTGATTCAACGGACGCCCTTGCAGTTGCAGTCTGTCATGCATTCAAGATCTCCGGACCGCGAACCGGATTCAAGGACTGGAAATCATTTATTGCCGCAAATCCGGAGCGTGTTATTTCTAATGCACGACGGTAACGGGGTACTCAACAATCATTCGCATTGCCGGCAGGCGTGCAGGAACATCCGAGTCTTATGATCTCCTACGTTAAAGGATTGCTCACAAAAAAATCTCCCACCGAAGTCATTATCGATGTGGTTGGAATCGGATATTCCATCAACATCACGCTCTCTACGTACGAACAGCTTCCCGAACTGAATGCCGAAATTCAATTGCTTACCCATCACCATATCCGGGAGGATGCGCATCTGTTATACGGTTTCATGACAGAGAATGAACGGGAGATGTTCCGTATGCTGATTGGAGTTTCCGGTATTGGTCCAAAAATGGCGCAGACGATCCTTTCGGGAATCCGTCCCGATGAACTCGCTCACATGATTACACAAGGAGCGATCTCATCGCTGACAGCAATTCCGGGCATTGGGAAAAAGACCGCTGAACGGCTGGTGCTTGAACTGAAGGATAAAGTGATCAAGATGGAAGGTTCGGAGAAGATTATCGATCTTCCCTATTCTGGCGCATCTATCCGTTCAGAAGCGTTGACCGCACTTCTCTCTCTCGGACTTTCACGAGAAAAGGCAGAACAATCGCTGCGAGGCATCTTGAACGAAGCGAATGGAAAATCGCTCTCCGTGGAAGAATTGATCAAACGGGCGCTGCAATATACTTCAAAATAATCTCTTCTCAATAATAAATTCATTTCCCCAATTCATGAAATCCGCTGCCGTCACCGAATATCTGCGCTATCAATCCCCGTTCATCGGTTCGTTAATGTCATCGATCCGCGATATCATTTGGAAGAGCATTCCAGATGTCGAAGAGACAATCAAATACACCGTTCCGTTCTACACACGGAAAGGGCTTCTCTGTTATCTGAGTCCACTGAAAAAAAAGGATGGCATCTATATCGGATTTGCGAATGGGCGCCTGATGTCCGACGACTATGGGATCTTCACGGGAAAAGATTTAAAACAGATCCGGCATATTGAGTTTCGGAAAAAATCCGATATCCAAAAAAGGATCCTGAAACAGTATCTGCAAGAAGCGATGATTATCAATGAGATGAAACGAGACACACATCCTTTTTCGAAACTCTAACCGATTTACCTGTCCAGTCGTATCATTCCTACAGAAATATCAATTGCATGAGCTTCCTTCCATTTCAGACTCATCTAAAGTGACACTGTATTCAGAACTTTTTTCTTCCATTTTTTTCATTTCAGATAAAATAGTCCTTGACAAAGAAATAGAAATCAGCTAAGTTTGTCTGAATTGTAATACCTGGTATACCAAGTGAGAAATTATGCCCATCGAACTAAATAACGCGACACCGCTGTACCGACAGATTGTCGATGATATCAAATCCCAGATCGCTTCAAAGAAGCTCAAAGTCGGAGATAAGATCGGCTCCCATTCTGAATTGGCAGATCATTATGGCGTCTCATTTATTACTGTGAAAAAGGCACTGGCAACGATGATCTATGAGGGAATTGCATTCAGCCGTGTCGGGATGGGTACCTATGTGGCAAAATCCCTTCTGGAATCGGACCAGCGGGAACAACAGACCATTGGTCTTGTATTCAGAGATATTCGCAGCCCGTTCTTTTCCCGGGTGATGCACAGCGTTGAGGAAGCTGCGTATACGTTAGGATACCATGTGCTGATATCGAATTCTTCCGGCAAAGCTGAACGTGAGGATTCGCAAATCGCCCGTTTCCGAAAGTTCGGAGTCAAAGGCATGATCATTGCCTCTATGACTCATGAATACCATGCAACGCCTGCCATCAAGCGATTGCAGCAGGAGCGATTTCCTTTTGTCATGGTCTCTTACATTGCGGACAATGACATTCCTTTTGTCGGCTGCGACCACGAACTTGGCGGCTTCATGGCGACAAACTACCTTATCAACCTCGGCTATCAACGGATCGGGTATATCAACGGAGAACGCGGCAACGAAGTGGGAAATCTCCGTCTGCAAGGCTATAAACGAGCGTTGAAGTCGCATGGCAGGCAGATGCATGACCACCTGCAATTTCACCTTCGACAACGCGGTGAATGGTACGATTACCAATCGGGATACGAGATCGGCAAGCAGTTTACCCATCTCAAAACGAAACCAGATGCGATGTTCGTCTATAACGATCTTGCTGCACTCGGATTTGAATATGCGATCCTGGAGCAAGGATTGCGTGTTCCCGAAGATGTGGCCATCGTTGGATTCGATGATATTGAAAGCGGACAGTTTGCGGCAAAACCACTTACGACGATCCAGCAGCCGACTGACGTCATAGGCCGACAGGCTATGAATCTGCTGGTGAAACAGATCGAAGGTAAGAATGCACCGTTGCGACAGATCCTGAAACCGAAACTTATCATCCGCGAGTCATGCGGAAAACGACGAACGAAAAAATCGAAATAGTGAATCATCATCGCACCGTGTCTTCCCTTCAGGTGAAGTCACTTGATCCTCATAAATGAACAGCACTATGACCTGATCCGATAAACACAAATCACGATCCAGTTCAGCTCTTCTCACTCGCTAATCACTAACGAAAAATCCGTATGAAAGCATTTGCCGTACTGTTTTTTGTCTTCTGTGTAACCACCATCGGCTTCGGCCAACACTCACTTTCCGGCATTATTTCCGATTCAACCTCTGGGGAAACCCTCATCGGGATCAATGTCTTCCTGGAAGGAACTGCGCTTGGAAGCTCCACCGATATCGAAGGTCACTATACTATTAATAACATTCCCGACGGCAAGTATATTGTGCGCATCTCGTGTGTCGGCTATGAGCAGCAAAAAATTCCACTCACCTTTGCTGAAGAAAAAACACAACAGCTTCATGTGCGGTTACATCCATCCGTCATTGTCGGCGACGAAGTGATTATTACCGCTCAGATGCGCGGACAACTGGCAGCAATCAACCAACAGGTTTCCTCAAACACGATTGTTAATGTCGTTTCCGAAGAAAAGATCCAGGAACTGCCAGATGCGAATGCGGCCTCTGCCATCGGGCGACTGCCGGGCGTTTCATTGATCAGGAACGGCGGTGAAGCGAGTAAAGTGATCCTGCGGGGATTGAGCGATAAATTTTCCGTGGTGACTGTCGACGGAAACAGGATGGCACCGACCGATGCCAATGAACGAGGAGTAGATCTCAGCACGATTTCTCAGGGATCCTTAGCGGGGATCGAACTTACAAAAGCGTCGACATCCGATAAGGATGCGGACGCCATTGCCGGCAGCATCAACCTTGTCACCAAAAAAGCACCTTCACTGCGAACCATCAGAATCGAACCGCAGGGTTCCTACAATGGACTGGACAAATCCGCCAATCAGTATAATTTTTCCGGGAGATACGGTGAACGCTTTTTCGACGATGCTGCGGGACTTCAACTCTCTGCAAACTTCGAACGCATTATCCGCAGCAATGAATCTACAGACTATAACTATAATGATAAGGGGAATAATGACGCTGATTATGAAATATCGTCATTCAGACCAACCTATACGAATGAAATTCGAAAACGCAGCGGCGGAAGTCTTACCATCGATTTTGATACACCTGACGGCGGAAGCATAAAGGTCAATACGCTTGTCAACCGCACGTCACGTAATTTTCTTACTTCCAATCGGACGTATGTTTCAACGGGTGATGTAACCTATAATTATCGAGATCATGAAAAAGAAATCACCACGGTCAATTCCTCAATTCATGGAGAGAATTTTCTGGCAGGATTCAAGACCGACTGGAATCTTGCATTCTCTCAGGCACAAAGCAAGGATCCGTTTGATTTTGAGATGATCATGGATGAGCCTGACCTGGACTCTTCCAGTATGAAAGCAGGTGTTTCGAATTTATCGAAAGGGCCTGTTGATCTGTGGATCCCCTATGCCTGGAATAATTTCCGGGCGGCAACGATTTACCGAGCAAACGATAATGCCCAATCAAACTTTGACAAAGAAAAAAGCGCTTCCCTTGATCTTACAAAAGAATATTCACTGAGCGATGAGATTTCCGGTGTTTTGAAATTCGGAGGGAAATACAGACAAAAATCGCGGTATGCTATGTTCCATCAATCCCGGGCAAATTATTACCTGTTTGATTGGCCGATCTGGACTAAACAAGATGATGGAACTGTTGTGATGAAGAATCTTGCGGGGACACGATTCGAGAATCTACAATTAACAGGAACTCACAAAGTAATTTTTACGAATTTTCTTAATCCTACGCCTGATAGCCGCGACATCTACGGCACATACACGCTCTATCCGTTAATCAACAGAGATGCCCTGAGATTCTGGAGGCAACTCAATATCAATGGATATTCCGATCAAACCGGCAATGACCCTGAATATAAAAACAATGTTGAAGTCGAGGGGAATGATTACAGCGTCACAGAGAGAGTTTCCGCAGGGTATGCAATGAATACGTTGAATATCGGTCCGCAACTTTCGTTCATCACAGGTTTCCGCATTGAAAGTGACGATAACGATTATCATTCAAAGTTCACTCCGAAAACTGTCAGCGGATTTCCTTTCCCGACGGGAGAACTGCGCGATACGACAGTCGTCCATACAGAGACTGTGCTGCTCCCGAATGTGCACCTGATTATCCGCCCAGCAGAGTTCATCACTCTTCGCATAGCCGCATATAAAATGCTTGCGCGTCCTGACTTCAATCATCGATTGCAAAAATTTGTCGCTAGTTCCATCACCGGAATAAACACACTGACATCCGGCAATCCGGACCTGAAGAATGCGGAAGCATGGAACTATGAACTCCAGACTCAATTGTATGGAGAACATATCGGTCTCTTTTCTGTTTCCGCATTTTATAAGAACATCAAAAATATGTACCACACGACAAACGGCATTTTAATCGGCGGACAATATTTACTCGACAGCCTCGGCGTCCCCTGGAAAAACCCTTTTGCGAATGATGCCGTTCAGTTCAATCTTAATTTCCCGTATAACTCCACTCGTCCTACCAACGTGTGGGGGTTTGAAATTGAACATCAGGCGGATCTCTCTTTCCTTCCCGGATACCTCAGCAATATCGTGTTGAACTATAATTTCACGATTGTTCGATCCGAAACGTGGGTCACAACAACGAAAGTGGTCGGTGACAGTGTCGCACCTCCTCCTCCGTTGACGAGGAAAGTCTGGGTCACTCATAATGTTCCGATCGAGGTAAAACAAAAATTGGAAGAACAACCTGAAGTCTTCGGAAATGCTTCGCTTGGGTACGACATTGATGGTTTTTCGTTCAGAATTTCGGTATTCCATCAGGGCAGTTATAATGCCGTCTTCTCACCAGACCAACGAAGAGACGAAGTGCAGGATGCTTATACCAGATGGGATATTACCGTAAAGCAGAAGGTCACCGATTTTATTGCGTTAACAGTAAATCTGAATAACATCACCAATACGCAGGAAGGCAGGACGTATGCTGACCGGTATCATCCGGAGTGGATTCTTCCGAATGTCAATAGCCGGTTTGGGACGACTGCTGATCTGGGAATACGAGTTGAGCTCTAATCACTGTTACAACCAATTCACCATCACCATCACAAACTACAGGAGGTTGCAATGAAAAGCAGTGTTATCGTGTTAGCTATACTGTTGTGTTCTACAGCGTTGGTCTTCGGGCAGGCCCCAGACGAAGTGGTTCTGGCAGATTATAATGCGTCGGGGCTGTATTTGAGCGATCAAATTGCCGGTGATACAACGGCGCTGGGTGCCAGAAATAATCCGAACCGGACCTATGTGTTGAAACGGGACGGATTATATCTGACAATTGCATCAATCCGCAATAACGGCTGGCCGTTGAATATCAGAGCGGAATATGGTCCAGGGAAAAAACCGGTAATCTACGCATTCAAAAATCCGGTGACTGCCGCTTACGCAGCCCAGCAGTTCGATGTGCGCGCCAATTTTTCGATCAAAAACGTGGCGATGGTTGGGTGGGCGGCGTTTGTTCCAACCGATATTTCGTTAATGCCTGCCAGAATCATCCAAGTGAATGGTAAGGGATTCGACATACAGGTTGACAGTTGTTTATTTTCTGGTGCAAACGGCGCGCTGATCCAGGTGCCATCCGCAACCCATAGCGTTATCGTCACTAACACCCTGTTCACACAGTGGGGTAATTTGTACAACTCCGATATCGGCAATGGCCGGCCGTTTGATTTCAGAAATACCTCCATCGATACTGTCATCATCAGGAACTGCACATTTACCGACGGTACAGACAGGATTGTCCGCCACCATTCCAGCGTCGGCGGTTTGAAACTGTTTATCTTTGATCACAATACCATTGTTAATTCCTTATCCTTTCACGGATGCCTTGAGCTGGGGAAAGTGGGGACGAAAGTTTCCATCACCAACAACCTTTTTGTCGATAATTTCGTCCTCGGCCGCGATTCCACCGACGATGTCCGTCTGGGGGAATTTGGCGATGCGAACGAGAAGGAACCGAACGGTAAGAACAGAATGACGATTGTCAGCAGTGTACCGGATTCTTCCGGACAAGTTGTTCCCACCCAATGGGAGATTCGGAACAATTATTTTGCCGCAACCCCGGCTGTACAATCATGGTACGATTCAAAGAGTTCGATCGGAATCGGCAGTCTGCTTCCATTAACATACCACATCAACAAAAAACTTGGGGCAGATTCTCTTGTTGCTTTCAAACGGGATACGATTGTATTCACACTCTCGACAAAGAATTTGATTCCGTTTGCGACCTGGTATTTTGATCCAGCCGGTGCGAATAAATCCAAATTGAATTCCAATTTTAAAGCTTCCGTCGATTATCAACGTTCCGACTGGACCTATTATCTGGATACCATGAACCTGAAATATTCTACGTCCCGTCCTGCATATACAGGTGCAGATGGCGGACAACCTGCCGGTTCACTGATGTGGTGGAGCCTTACATTGCTTGGAACAGGAACATCGGACAAAGCGATTGCACCGAAAGAGTTCTCGTTGGATCAGAACTATCCCAATCCGTTCAATCCCAGCACCACGCTTAACTATCGTATAGCACAGGCAGGATTTGTCACTCTAAAAGTGTATGATCTGCTCGGCAGAGAGGTTGCGACGCTGGTCAGTGAAACACTTCAACCAGGTGCCTATTCAGTCCGATGGGATGCATCAGGATTGAGCAGCGGAGTATATTTTTCAAGAATGGAATCTGGATCTTATGTCACAATGCGGAAGATGATCTTGATGAAATAGAGTTGTGCGAGAATTATCACTGCAGAAGATTTCAGGCCGGACATTTTGTGTCCGGCCTGTTTATTTTTACACCGTAATATTGGCGGAAGAATGGATCGGATTCATTACCAGGGATGCTTTATTTTCAAAGATCCCTTGTTCATTCCATTCCAGACGGATAAGCGTTGGAAATGAATGTCCTCGTGGCAAGCCGCGAGGTATCTTGTCATGCCAGCGTACGCTGGCATCCAGGTCCTGGATTCCGGCTTTCGCCGGAATGACGCCGTAAGCGGCGGGGAATTAGACCCTTAAGAGATTAATACCGTAAAATGGGCATTGCCGGATAGGATAACCGCATCGGTATTTGCAATGGGACCTGGATTCTCTGCCTGAGTGAGTGTGAAAAGGAACAGCAACGCGCAGAGCAAAACTATTTTGGGCATGAATTCCGTATGGGGTATAGATTATTTCTTATCAAAGTACATTGTTTTCCCGGATTTGGAACTTCGAATTGCGGCATCCAGAATTTCCATAACAATGATATTGTTTTCAAGCGAAGAGAGATCGAATTGCGGCACTATCACAGAGCCTCTTACTACGGCAGCAAAATATAAAAAAGGATTATTCATCGGCGGATCTTGTTCTTCGAGAACTTCTTTTCGTTCTTGTTCTTCTCCCTGCGAACGAACACGCAGCGAGGTTCTATTATCGGCAAACACATATCCTGTCGTTCCGTACACTTCCATATCCTTTCTATTGAACGGCCAGTTCCACGATGCCTGAATAATTCCCTGGTGTTTCGCATACTGCACAATGATCGTTGCATCATCATCCACATCGGGATAGATATCGGGTTTTATCTGCTGTGTAATGGCAGTAACCGATGTTGGCCTCTCTCCTTTTGCAAGCCATGTCATCAGATTGGCGCCGTAGCAGCCGAAATCTGTAATTGCTCCCCCACCATTTTGCACAGGATCGGTCAGCCATTCGAGAAATTCTTTATCAACTCCAATTTCTTTCGGGCCCTGATGTCCATCATGCACGACCACTTTTCGCAATTCGCCAATCGATTTTTTCACATTGAGCATTTCAAATGCTTTATGATTTGTGGAGTACCATGACGTTTCATAGTTCGTCAACAACTGTATCTTATACTTCTCCGCAAGCGCTTGCATTTTCTTTGCATGGTCCAGACTGACCGCAAGCGGTTTCTCCACCATCACGTGAATTCCTTTCGGCGCACAATACTCAACCACCTTGAGATGACCATAAATAGTATTGAATGCCGTCACTGCTTCGGGATGTGTTGCGGAGACCATCTCTTCGATAGTATTATACACTATACTCATCGGAAAACCATGCTGTGCACTGTACCGCAATGCCAGCTCACGGTTTGGTTCTACGATGCCGACAATTTCGAATTGATCATTCTTCTTTTCACCCAGGATCCAATGAACATGAGTATGATGCAATCCAACGACACCAATTCGAAGCGGTTTTGCCTGATTTGTTGATGTTTTTTCTTGTTGTGCCATAACGATGTTTTGATTGCTACCTGCTGTAATAATTATGATCGCAGTGACAAAAAGCAGTAGGTGTAAAAATCTATTTATCATAGGAAAGATGTGATAATGTAATAGAATACTATTTTAATAACAGCATTTTTCTCGTAAAACTGTTTGCTCCTGCTTTCAGCGAATACATATATACACCTCCGGGGAGCGATTCCCCGTTAAAGTTCACCGAATACACTCCTGCAGGTTGATGCTGATCGACCAGCACAGCAATTTCAGTTCCCAGGATCGTATAAACACTCAATACCACATGTTCAACCGATGTGAGTGTATATGAAATTGTTGTGGCTGGATTGAAAGGGTTTGGATAATTTTGAGCCAGCTGATAATCCAAAGACAATTTCTCATTCACTTTGGCTGCAACAGAAGTAACCTTTGGTTTCCAGACCTGAAGCACTTCACGGGGTATTCCCCATTCATCGTAGAAACCGGTATCGCGCCAGAGGACTGTAAGATCATCGGGAGATCCAATATCCTGCCATAGTTGATCATAGTCCCGTACAACAAAATTAATAATGAATTCGGTCTTCCGTTTTTCGCATGATGTGAACAGATTCTGAAAATATTGAACTTGCTT
>JBAYJG010000072.1:0-11903 GCA_041665225.1 Bacteroidota bacterium | reverse complement strand
TGTTCCTTCCATTTCACCCACATCTTTCTTGATTCCTCTGTCAATAAATTCTCCTCTTTGAATCCGTGCATTCGTGCAAATTTCAACGCACCTTCACCAACGAGCAGTACATGGTCAGTTCGCTCCATAACGATTTTCGCAACGTTCGAAGGATTCTTTATATTACGCAGTGAAGCGACCGCTCCGGCGCGATGTGTCGGACCGTGCATTACGGAAGCATCAAGTTCAACCACTCCTTCTTCATTTGGCAGTCCGCCGAGTCCGACCGTCATATCGTTCGGATCGTTTTCAACAAGGTTCACGCCAGCAACGACGGCATCTAGTGCATCCGCGCCTTGCTGGATCATTTCCATCGCTTTGGCGGTTGCATTCAATCCGTTTCCACTGCTGATCACAATGCTTTTCCGTACACTTGCAGGTTTTGTTTGTGAGAACAACATTTCCGGCAGAACCGCAGCAGCGGTTCCCGAAAGCAACGTGGAAGCAAGAAATTTTCGGCGATTCAATTCCGTCATAGCATTAACCTTTCGACAATATATTTAATACGTTCAAAGTAAGATGTGCTAAGAAGAATTGCAATGCACTTCATACGGGTATTTTCAGAACGATTAAAAGCGATAGACAATTCCAATAGAAGCAACAAAATGTCTCGGGAATACTGGTTCAAGATAAACTGCTTCATTTTTGGCGGAAGAATAGCGTCCATAATCCGGGTTGATATATGCTGAAGAAATATATTTTTTATCACTGATATTGTTCATAGACATAAATCCTCGGACGCCGAGATTCTGGGAGAATAATGCAGTATTCGCATAACCGACTGTCGCATTCATTATTGTGTATGCCGGTACGTGTAATGTATTTCCATCATCTGCAAAATACCTTCCGATACTTTGTGCTGTCACTTCTGCATACAAGCCTTCTGCGAAAGGAGCATCATATCGAAGGCGGTGATTCATGATGAATGTAGGAATTCCAGCTACCTCATTATTGGCAAAGCTGACCTTTTTGCCACTCAATGCCGGTGCGATGGGCCTTTTTGTATACACTGAATCAATAGTGTATTCTTGATATGTATTACGGGAAACAGTTGCGGCAGCACTGTACGTCAATCCGTAATAACTTTGCACTACGATACCTGCCTCTATCCCTACACGTTGTGTTTTGCCGGCAGTAAGGTAGAATCTTCCATTTTGATAGGGAACGATATCATGAGAAGTAATAATGCGATAGACTGCAATGTCATAGGTAAGATTACGGATCATGAACTCCTCTACTGTCACAAACAGTTTTGAGCCAATCTCCATTGTCGTAGAAGTAATCGGTTCGAGTAATGGATTGATCGCACGTGCGTTCTGAAGCCCCTGCGGAGGATCAGTTTCGTTTCCGGCAGGGACCTCTACACCACCGCCATACGATGCATACAAACTATGTGTCGGTGAAAATCTGTATATGATCCCGGCTTTTGGACTGATCTGTGCAAACGATTTTTTATCGGAGAATCCCGTCGGTGTCATGAAATTTTCCACACTGTATGTTACATTATCGTATCGGGCACCGAGTGAAACAATAATACGATCATTGATACTCAATTCTTCAAGAATAAACAGACCAAAACTATTGGCTGCCTCACGTTTATTGTCTACGAGGATGGAATCACGTCGTCCGTTTTTCAATTGATAGAACAAAATTGCTCCGTCCTGATAGGCTTCGTCAATGCCAATAGATGAAGTGAGGAGGTACTGATCATCCACACTCATCCTGTTATGAAAGACTCCGCTTCCGCCGATATGATAGCGTGTAAAATCTCGGAAGGTGTTGCGTTCTGATCGCTGCAGATATTTTGGAGAAATAAACATGCTGGCGGAAAAATCCTTATCATCGGTGAAGGCATGCGATAGCGTGATTCCTATTCTTCCCAGTCTGTTGTACCGGCGTTCGTCACGCACGACATAGGTAGGCAAATAATATGCAGTATCATCTTGCGCCTGTTGCGGGTCGGCATCGAATTGTTGTTGCGAGAGCGGACCGGGGATGTGGAATACGTTCACTGCTCCCAATAGAAAAAGACCAATCGTCGTCCTTTCTCCTGCTGAAGCAGTGAATCCAGTATTCATGATTGTTTGTGAACTTGCAGAATGTTTGCGCCAGCCATCGGAATGTGAATTGCTGATATTCAAGAATAGTTTCCCGTTCCCAACATCAGAGCCAGATTGAAATACCTGTTTCGCAAATCCATAGCTCCCGGCATACGACTGCAAAGAAACAAACGGCGATTCAAAAGCTGTATTGGATGAAATGCTCACTAAACCCCCTGCACCGTTTCCCCAGAGCGCTGATGAATTCGATCGGATCACCTCGACTTTGTTCATCGTCGTGACATCAATCAAATCAAACGATGTTCTTCCGTCAGGTTCTGTCTCCGGGAAACCATCCAGCAAAACACGAATGCCGCGCGATGTGCCGGAATTAGATCGCTCTCCTGCTCCGCGGGCGCCAAATCCACGAATGGAGATTCTGATATCCTGATTACCATACCGGGATTGTGAGAATACACCCGGCACCATGCCGAGCGCGTCATCCAACCCATATCCTCTGCTTTTAGCAAACTC
This sequence comes from Bacteroidota bacterium, assembly GCA_041665225.1. GTDB lineage: Bacteria > Bacteroidota > Ignavibacteria > UBA10030 > UBA8401 > UBA8401. The sequence continues at coordinate 9,291 of JBAYJG010000072.1, read as the reverse complement.
TTTTGGAGTGATGACAGAAATCGCCAGCGGTTCCTTATATGATGTACTCGTTTTTCTTGTTGACGTTATCTCCAATCCAGGTAAACTATAGACGGTATCTTTTTCCTGCGCAAAGAGAACAACAGTGCAGAGCAATAGCACCGTAGCTTGGAAAACAGTTTTCAATGCTGGAGTAATACCGCGTGAAATGTTGGAGGCTGTTGAAATGCAAGATTTCATTCGAAGAAAAACAGATACACTGTAGTACCGTCGTGGATAATGAACTTCTCGATAACCAATAGAATATAGAATATTCCGCCGGACGTCTGGGTTCACTATCCGGTCGGAATATTATCGCGAACTAACTCTTATTTTTAGTTTGTATCAGTTGACACTATTTTAGCAACAGCATCTTCCTGCTGTCGATGAATGTGCCTGCCTGCAGCCGATAGAAATAGATTCCGCTGGAGAACTTTGAAGCGTCAAAATTGAGATTGTATATACCTGGCTTATATTCGCCTTTTGCCAATGTCACAATCTCACGCCCGATACCGTCGTACACCGTAACTGTCGCAAACGATGTAGTTGGAACGCTGAATTGAATTGTTGTAGACGGATTGAACGGATTTGGATAATTTTGTGTTAGTGTAAATTCTGTTGGTACAGTTTCTGACGATGGTGTAACGGATGTCGCCAGCGCATCAACAAATACCTCTATATCATCAATATAGATTCCATCGGATTCATTCGTTGCATCTGACTTCATGCGGATTCTGAACTTGACATTATCATTTCCAGGACCAGTATACCCATTGATAATCATTTGTTCCTGTACGAATGAGAAAACATTATTCGTGATCTTCTTCAACACTTGCCAGTCACTGCCATTCCGAGAGATCTCAATGAAAGCAGTATCCGATGAATTGAGAAGTGATCGGCGATAGTATTGCAGGGTCGCCTTAGTGAAAGTTGTCAGATCATATCCAGTCTTCAGTACGAGTGAACGTTCCGTATTCGGCAGATATTTTCCTTCAGGACTGTCTGTAATGCTGTATAACCCCCGCTTCGCATTATTGGAATATCCCCAACCGCCGAGATTCCATTTTGCAGAATCCACTGATTCGAAATTATCCACAACTTCCCTGCCAACGATAAAGGATTTTGAACCTGTGGGTGGGTATCGTGTGCTATTTTTGGCAATGGAATTATCTGATGCAACGATATAATATTGAACGACATCGCCTGCGCTTAATGCTGATGCTGGAGCAAGTGCACCGGCATACTGATTGTCAGCCGAATGGGACAGTGGAAGTTCCGTTTCTGTTCCGTTATTCACGTTGTATTTTAGTATGACACTATTCGAATCCACTTGAATATTATCCTTCACCGATAGTACAATCGGATATGAGGCTAAACCTTTCAGCACATTATCGATCGTATCCACATGATCAATTACTGGTTTCACAACATCTGGACCAACAAAAAATGCATTTTTGTTAAATGGAAGGAATCCATTATCGGTTTTTACGAGCACAAAATATTCCACCAAAGAATTTGCCGGGTAGGCAGGAATATTTGCAGAATATTTCCCAGCGCTGAATGTCATCGGAGTTTTATTGAACGGTAATTGTCCATCAATATCATAGAACAACTGTGTGGTCTGAATTGTTGATGCTGTCGTTACAACTGCAGACACTCCGTACGGATCAGTTGTATTTTCTGTGTCTTTCAATTTATCGACAACCGTATGGCTGCCTTCCAGCCAGTTGATCACTCGTTCCAGAACTCGCACTCGATTGATGGTATCGGTAATTGCTTCGATTCCGCCAAAACTGAAATACACAACCTTATACGCACCATTATATCGTACAGCCCCGGCCATGCCGGAGGATGCGCCTCCGTTATACGTAAAGGATGGTACCGATCCACCAACCGGTTGAATGACATCCGGAAATTGTTCGTTTGCTGCACGATTTACCTGATAGCGCGAATACGATAAACCATCGCCGATAGAATCATTTGGAACGCCCACGATTGCACTCGTAGCAGCATCGTCAGCGATATATTTTGCTTTCAGATAATTTTCTAGAAATGTTTTCGACGCGCCACCCGAAGCATTGAATGCGGTCCCGCCCGGATCAGCCATATCCCAGGCAAGATCCTGCCCAGAGATAAACAATTTTCCACCGCCATTAAGGTACGTCATGATTGATGATACGTCACCGGAATCGAGTGATGGGAATGTCCACTCGCAAAACCAAACGACCATCGAATATTTGCTCAGCAGTGCGGCAGAAGGCGTTCCCTGTTTGCTGTGATCCCACACATCATATGCTGTTCCCAATGCTGAAAGTGCATCCGTGTAAAATGATTCTACATTCACGGAGCCATCATCGTCATCCACCAGCAATATGCTGGAACCGATAGCGATGGAAAATTTGAATTGTTTGGTATACCCTCCATCTGCTGTAAATGCGACAGTGAATGGAACGACCTGCGGAATTGCATCTGCACTAACGGCAATTTCAAATTCGTCGTTTAGGTTTCCCCGTTGCGAACTATCAACCACTGCAATACCTCGGAGCATACCATACGCCGATGACGATTTTGTCACCGTTGTCGTCCAATGGGATGTTGACAATACAGCATTTAAATTATGTGCATCACCCCAGTTATTCCGGATGATTACATTGATTTTCGCATTTTCTCCTGGTTCAAGAATACCGTTCCCATTCCCTCCCGTTGCATCATCCACAGTAAAACTTGTCAATGCAATTTCCGGAGCTTGTGCAGCCGGTGTTTCTGATAATGCACGGAATGCATTGATTCTTCCATATCCCATTTTTCCGCTAAATGACGGATTCAATGCATTCACATCATCCGATGTCCCGCAGATCTGAAACATGATCTGACCTGCGGTCCAGTCCGGATGTAATGACCGTATCAATCCCGCTAAACCGGAAACAAGCGGAGTCGCCATGGAGGTGCCGGACCACCCGGCAGATTGATATGCGCTTCCCGGAACCGTACTTAAAATATCTACTCCCGGTGCAACCACTTTAACAAATTCAGCTCTTCCATAATTTGAGAATCCTGCTTTTTTATCCTGTGAATCGCTCGCACCGACTGATAATACGCCACGGTAGCCGGCCGGATAAAACGGCGTGATCTCATTATCATCTCCGATAACATCGGCACCCCCGTTTCCTGCGGCCGCGACGATGACAACATTCTTCAACAATCCATAGCGAACGATATCCTGATCGTATTGTGAGTAATTCGGCCCCCCCCAGCTGCAACTGACAATATCAGCACCGTTATTGATACAATAAAGAATGCCGTCCGAACCGACATAGATGCCAGTGCTACCGGAGACATCCACACCGTGCTTGGTAATCATAATACTGCAATTGAATCCAATGCTTGCTACGCCTTTCACATTATCCGTTACAGCCGATGCCGTACCGGCAGTATGCGTCCCATGGGGGTTACCATTTTTCGGATGCGGATCATTATCCGGTGCCAGCGTGTTTGTCGGTATCGGGCCGCCGACAAAATCCCAACCATGCCAATCATCAACGAATCCGTTATTATCATCATCGATTCCGTTTGTCCGTTTATCATTCGACAAGCCGTCTAATCCGGTCTCTCCCGGGTTTGTCCAGATGTTCGCAGCAAGGTCTTCATGTAAATAATCAACACCGCTGTCCACAATGCCGATCACGACGGTCGAATCTCCTTTTGTAATATCCCATGCCGCCGATGCATTGATCTTTGCCAAGCTGTACATGGAAGCATAGCTCGGATCATTCGGTATATAGCCGGTCGTGTGTCGGATATAGCTCGGTTCCGCATATTCCACAGCCGGATCGGCACGCAACTCTCGCAATGCATTTGTAATATCAAGCGATACCGGAACGATCATTTTAAAGATTCGGGTAAATTCTTCTTCCGATGCTTTCTTTGCCGTTTTTAGGAATGGTTGAATCATTTCACGAACAGCATATTTTTGACGGATGGTGTTTACTGCCGGCAGTGATTGTACGGAGATATTTCCTTGTGACTTTAGCTTCACGTAGATAATCCCTGGAAATATTTCTGGCTGGGCTGAAGAAGGTTCATTTTTTGCCGTCATCAGTGCAGGAATGAGCAAACTACATAACGCAAAACCACAGAAACATCGGGACAGAAATTGTTTCATTTACCACCTCAAATGATTATTGATATAGTCCAACTATATGTGAATCTACGTCTTTTCCAGAGGAATATCTATTTTTTTCAATAACAGTTATCGTAGATCACCAGTTTCAATGATTTCGGAAATCCCTCACCACTCCGGATTATAATTGATATGCCATTCGAAGCAACGTCGCAAGGTGAACTATTTTTGTATCTATTTTCTCTTTCGTCATCCCATATTCTATTTGAGTTAGGCAGCCAGGGTTACCTGCAACAAGATATTCCACATCGGCTTGCCGAATATTCAATACTTTCCGATCCAATATCTGCATCGCATCGGAATGCCGCATAATATTATATATTCCGGCACTTCCACAACACCACGACGCTTCATTCAATTCTGTGTAAGAAATTCCAGGAATCGATTGGAGGAGCATTCTTGGTTCACGGGATATTTTTTGGGAATGGACAAGGTGACATGCATCGTGATAGGAGACTGTATGGGAGAATGCCTGGCGCGGATTTTTCATTCCGATGGTATACAAAAATTCAGACAGGTCTTTGATCTTTGAAGAAAGTAGTTTCGCTTTCTCTCCATAGGCGGGATCGTCCTGAAGATAGTGCTCGTATTCCTTCATCAAGGCACCGCATCCGGCAGAATTCATAACGATTGCATCGAGTTCAAACGATAAGAATGTATCGATATTGATTTTTGCAAGCACACGGGCTATTTCGAAATCCCCGTTATGCGCTTGCAAAGATCCGCAGCACACCTGCTGCTTCGGCATGATCACTTCACAATCGTGATGCAGCAGCACTTTGACGGTATCCTCATGCACGCCGGCAAATGCCACATTCATAACGCAACCGGAAAGAAATCCAACACGGTATTTTGGCGTCCCGGGCGGAGTGATGATCTCCGGGTAGTATTCATCAAAGGGCTTCTTATCAATTCGTGGCGCAAGTTCCTGAAGCGAGTTCAATGTGGGGAACAGTTTTTTTAGTGCACTCGAATGACGGAACAATGAATGAATACCGCTGTGTTGAACCATCCCGAGCGATGCGGCAAAGGTTTTGAGTAATTTTTTCTTTGATAGAACGTGCCGTATGAAAAAACCTTTCAGCAATCTTGCCGGAGAAAATCCCGACCGTTCTATTCGGATCTGGTTTCGCGCAGATTCTACAAGGGATCCATATTTCACTCCTGCAGGGCATGCAGTCTCACACGCCTGACAATCCAGACAAAAATCCATCTCTTCAATGAATCCATCGGAGTATCCCAATGTCCCTTCAGCAACAGCTTTGATAAGTCGAATTCGTCCGCGAGGAGAAGACTTTTCCCTGCCGGTGAGTGCAAAGGTTGGACACACCGGTAAGCATAGTCCACAATGCATACATTGGGTGAGCACATCATCACCTGGCAGTGTGGCACCTGGAAGAAGTGATGTGCGTGGATTCATAAAAGTTTGTTCAGTGAGTGGTACAATTTGGAGGTTGCAGGTGAATGATCCTGTCCTCTGTTACATGTCAAAGACTTTGCCGGGATTGAGAATATTGTTTGGGTCCAAGGCCTTTTTTATTGCCCTCATGGTATCTATCGCGGTCGTTCCAGAGACAAGATGGAGAAATTTTTTCTTTGCGAGACCTGTACCGTGTTCTCCGGTGATGGTCCCTCCCAGTTTCACCGCTTCGATAAAGATTTCCTCATAAGCTTTTTCAGCTCGGAGTATTTCATCATGATTCCGTTCATCGGTCAGGCATGTGGGATGAAGATTTCCATCACCGGCGTGCCCAAATGTTCCAATCATAATGTTATATTTTTTAGAAATAGCGTCGATCTTTTCAAGCATTACAGCGATCTCACTTCTGGGAACGGTAATATCTTCAAGGATCGTTGTCGGTCGGACACGGGCAAGAGCTGAAAATGCCGAACGACGGGCAGTTTTCAATTTCAAGGCCTCTTCGGATGTCTTTGCTACAATGATCTCTGTTGCATTATTCGATCTGCAGCATTCTTCCACTTGTTTTGCTTCATCAATCACAACCGCGGGATGACCGTCCACTTCAATCAACAGCAGACATTCGATATCTGTCGGCAATCCAATTTGTGCATATTCTTCCACACACCGAATAGTCGTTTTATCAAGAAACTCAATTGTGCACGGAATGATTTTTTGAGAGATAATGGACGAGACTGTCTTTCCCGCATTCGCCTGTGAGTTGAAGTACGCCACCATCGTCCTGCTTGTTTCCGGTTTCGGGATCAGTTTCACCAATATCTTAGTAAAAATTCCGAGCGTTCCTTCCGATCCGATAAAAAGGTCTTTTAAATTGTAACCGGCAACATCCTTTACAGTTTTTCCTCCACAGATAATCACCTGGCCTGTTGGCAGGACGACTTCCATTCCCATGATATAATTTTTCGTAACGCCGTATTTCAATCCCCGGAGACCACCGGAATTTTCCGCTACGTTGCCGCCGATTGTGCAAACATTCATACTTCCCGGATCCGGAGGATAAAATAAACCTATCTCCTCCACTGCCTGGTGCAATTGCGAGGTGATGACTCCCGGTTCTACCCATGCTGTTAAGTTTTCCCGGTCAATTTCCAAGATGCGATTCCACCGGGACATATCAATAATCACACAATTGTCCACTGGGATTGAACCACCGCTCAACCCCGTTCCAGCACCCCGGGGTACGATGGAAAATTTTTCTTTATTTGCGAGAAGGAGAATATCAACGATCTGTTCTTTTGTAGTTGGGCGAATGATCGCGTCAGGCAATTGCGAGAGAAGTGGAGTACCGTCGTATGAATAAGTGATCTTGTCTTCCTGCGATGTATAGAGATTGTTTTTCCCAACAATCGCGGCAAGAGCAGCAATAATATCTAAAGGAATCATTATTCGGGTCGTTTGTACCGAACGAGCGAGTATTGATTTTCCGGCGTAGTGACGAACGCCTTCGGCCTGTCTGTTCCAACGGTGTTATAACACACGACTAAAAATCCACCGCTTGTCTTATAAATTGCTTTGTACACCTTCCCGTTGTTTGGTCCATCGGTGCTCGTAAAATCGAAGGCCATGGGAATAACATGCGGAATGAACTTCAACGTGCCTTTATCCGTTGTACCGCCGATATGAAGTTCACATTGCTCTTGCGTAATTTTTAAAGTAATAACCGAAAGAAAGTCATCATCAATATGTTGACCGCCAAATTCAGCACCAACTGCTATCCATGTGCCATCAAGTGTCATAAAAATTCCCTTATCAAGATCCCATCGTCATCCGAAGGTTTTCGTCCGTCAACGAATGCCGATGTATCGAAATATCGTTACACCGTAACCGCATTCACAGTCCTGTGTTACTATTTCAAACCGCGAAAATGAAATTGTTTCATCAGGACATCTTGACTATATTTGTCCCGTGCAATTCATTTGAAAGTAACAAAAACACCCTCTAAAATCAATGAACAAGGAGCATCAATGGAACCAATAAAACGACGTTCATGGGCTGAGCCCTTCAAGATAAAATCCGTCGAACCATTGCGGATGACCACCCGCGGGGAACGGGAACAGACTATCAAGGAAGCGGGATATAACACATTCCTGTTGAAATCGAAGGATGTCTACATCGACTTACTGACAGACAGCGGAACGAATGCCATGAGCGATTATCAGTGGGCAGGCATGATGCTCGGCGACGAAGCGTATGCCGGCAGCGAAAACTATTATCATCTAGAAGAAAAGGTGCGGGAATTTTACGGATATAAATATTTAGTCCCTACCCATCAAGGCCGCGGAGCAGAAAACTTGATCTCCCATATTTTGATCAAACCAGGTCAATATGTTCCCGGCAATATGTATTTTACAACTACCCGACTGCATCAGGAATTAGCCGGCGGTACGTTCATTGATGTGATTATCGATGAAGCACACGATGCACAGGTTGAACATCCGTTCAAAGGGAATGTCGATCTGAACAAGTTCGAGAGCCTGATCAAACGGGTCGGCGCCGAGAAAGTCGCATACATCACCATCGGAGCGACAGTGAACATGGCGGGCGGTCAGCCAATTTCCATGGAGAATCTCCGTGCCGTTTATCAGTTGGCATCGAAACACAAAATCAAGGTGGTGTTTGATGCTACGCGTGCTATGGAAAATGCCTATTTCATTCGAAAACGCGAAAAAGGATATGAGACTACATCGATTAAAGAGATTTTGTTAGAAATGTGTTCGTATTCTGACGCGGCGACGATGAGCGGCAAAAAAGATTTGCTCGTGAACATCGGCGGTTTTCTGGCGATGAACGATTATGATGTGTTTGAAGAAGCACGCAACATGGTTGTAGTCTATGAAGGACTTCACACGTATGGTGGACTTGCCGGTCGTGATATGGAAGCGATGGCGCGCGGCATTCAAGAAGCATGTCAATTCGATCATCTACAGGCGCGAATCGGTCAAATCGAATATGTCGGCAACAGATTGATCGAACTTGGTGTTCCAATCGTTCGTCCGATCGGCGGACATGCAATCTTTCTTGACGCTAAACAATTCTACCCACAACTCGAACAGTTGAAGTTCCCGGCACAAACACTGGCTGCTGAACTCTATCTCGATTCAGGGATCCGGGCGATGGAACGAGGCATCGTTTCCGCTGGCCGGAACAAGGAGACGGGCGACCACTACTTTCCAAAACTTGAACTAGTCCGACTTACTTTCCCGCGCCGTGTTTATACGCAAGCTCATTGCGATGTTACTGTAGAATCGGTGTATGAAGTGTGGAAGAACCGCGCAAGCGTGAAAGGGTTGAAAATGATTTATGAACCGAAATATCTCCGCTTTTTCCAGGCGAGATTTGAAAAGCTTTAAAAACATACAAGGCCGTCACCACTATCGTGACGGCCTTGTATTCTTACTTTCTCTTACCAGCCAAAGAATCCAAACATAATTCCGGCATTGATAGTGTATCCGTTAGCTTTGATTTTTGACGGAACCGCATCGATATCAAACTTATCATCCAGTTTCCATTCGGATGAAAACATAATCGGGTACCCTGCTCCGATCCTGAGCTGCAACCAAGTGAGAAGAGTATATTCAATATTTATATGCGGATTGAAAACAGCAAACCCTCC
>JBAYJG010000071.1:0-12045 GCA_041665225.1 Bacteroidota bacterium | reverse complement strand
TCTTTCGTATGAAACACCTCGCCGCCGAAGTTCTTATTGACATCCCACACATCCACCTCGCGGCGGATCAGCCGGGTGCGGCGGGCGTCATCTTCCATGAACTCTTCGTCGAAATGTAAACTGTCTAAACGGAACAGAATATGAATATCCTTGATATCTCCCGACGAGCTGACTTTCTTCAGATAATTATCATCAATGCTCTCATTGGTCACCATCATATTCACCAACGCCTCTTTGATGGTGTTCGCCTGGGCAGTGGCAGCATTTTGTACCTGCGACATCATTTGTTCCTGCGTAGCGCTATAATTAAAATACGAAATCACTGCCACGGCGATAAAGAACAACGGGAAAAAAATGATAAAGACTTTGAATGGAAGAGAGAGATTCTTCAACATGTGTTTTCCATAAGAAAATGTGAAAATAGTGAAATCAGGGGAGGAGGACGACAAACCCAACGAAAGCAAGAACAGATTGACGTTGACAATCGTTCCAACCAGAGAATATGGGAAAATATTTTCAGAAAAAGTAATACGGCATTCGGTAGTGTCTCAAGTAGAGTCATGGTGAGCGAGTCCCGTCCCAAAGGGATGGCTTTGTCACAGGGACGAGTCGAACCATGAATCCTTCTGCCGAAGGTATCCCTTCGGGAGACGCGCGGTGCAAAAAAGGCACCGCTTGCTCAGGATGACTCTACTAATTTATGTTTAATAGCTAAACTAAGACACTACCAGGCATTCCTTTTATAGACATCGAAAAAGCGTCAATATTTATTCAGAAAACCTTCTAAAAACTGATTATATTCCTGTACTATTCAATTAAAGGGAAAAGTATGTTTTCCATATGGGAACGGCAATCGTTCCTTCGCACGGATATCATCATCGTTGGCGGAGGGATCCTCGGTCTGTCAACGGCATGCTCCGTAAAAGAGCAGCATCCGGACAGGCAGGTGATGGTATTGGAACGGGGGATTTTTCCCTCCGGTGCAAGCACGCGGAATGCGGGATTTGCTTGTTTCGGAAGCTTTACCGAACTGATTGCCGATGCCGCAACGCTCGGCGATGCGCACATGCTCGAGTTGGTGGAACGCCGCTGGCGCGGACTGGCGCTGCTGGACCAACGGCTTGGCGAAGAGGCGATGGACTATCAACACCACGGCGGATTCGAACTTCTGACGGGATCACAGCTGGAAGCGCTCAAATATCTCGACGGGATCAACCAACAACTCTTTCCTCTTTTCCAAATGGAAGTGTTTTATAGTGCACCCTCGAAGATTACGGAGTTCGGCTTTAATAAAGAAGTGGTGAAGGATATCATCTTCAATCCTTTCGAAGGCCAGGTGGATATGGGACGATTGATGAAGGCGCTTATTGCGAAGGCACATTCGCTCGGCGTGGAAATGCTGACCGGTGCGAATGTAACAGCGGTGCATTCGACGGAAGCTGCGTCCGAAGTGGAAGTTTCCCACGGCACAACAATGTACCGATTCTCAGCGAACAAGACCGCAGTGTGCACCAATGCATTTCTTCCGACGCTCTTCCCGGAACTGCGTGTCCGTCCCGGCCGCGGACAAGTATTGATCACCAAACCGATACCAAATTTGAAATTCAAGGGAACCTTCCATTTCGACAAGGGATTTTATTATTTCCGAAATTATCATAATCGCGTGCTCTTTGGTGGAGGGAGAAATCTCGATCTTGAAACGGAAGCGACAACCGATCTTGCGCCGAATGAGAAGATTCTTGCCGACTTGAAGGAGAAACTGACAACAGTGATCCTTCCCGAAATTCCGCATGAAATCGATCTCACCTGGCAGGGCGTGATGGGCTTTGGGTCGACGAAATTTCCGTTCATCGAAAACCCGTCCCCGAATGTGTACGCAGCGCTCGGCTGTAACGGTATGGGAGTTGCGTTAAGCTCACTGCTGGGTGAAGAACTAGCAGAGACGCTCGCGCAATCATAAATACCGCGCGGGAGTCGTATTGCAATACACTGTTATTCCAATAGATACACTGACAACTGTTCACTTTTTCTGTTTCATTGAGGAGCGTTTATGACCTGCAAACGCATTGCATTCCTGTTCTACTGTATCGCTGTTCATATTGCTGCTGCCCAGGCACCCAGCGTGACAATGGTGGAGCCGCCGAACTGGTGGACCGGAATGAAAACCAACAAGATTCAGCTGATGGTGTATGGAGAACACTTAAACGGTGTATCGGCAAAATCGTCTTCACCCGCTTTCAAAGTGCTTCGCACGCGGGAAGTTGAAAACGCATCATATACATTTGTTGATATTGAGATCCCCGCTTCAGCAACACCTGGCATGTATGAAGTGATACTCACATCAAAACAAGGAAAAACCTCCTTCAAGTATCCTGTGTTGAAACGCGAATCACCGGCGGGAAGGTTTCAGGGATTCACTCCCGCAGATGTGATCTATCTTATTACTCCTGACCGGTTTGCTAATGGTGATATGACGAACGACAGTGTCGCAGGAATGCCCGATGTTGTTCAGCGCAATGAACCGACCGGCAGGCACGGAGGCGATATACAAGGGATCATTGACCATCTGGATTATTTGAAAGATCTCGGCATTACAACGCTGTGGGTAAATCCTCTGATAGAAAATAATATGGATCGGGTCACGTATCACGGCTACGCCGCAACGGATCTGTATGCCATCGACAAACGCTTTGGATCGAACGAATTATATGCCCGCCTCGTGGAGGAATCGCATAAACGCGGATTGAAAGTGATTATAGACCACGTGAACAATCACATCGGTACGAATGCCCGTCTTGTGCAAAACCTTCCTTCGCCGGATTGGCTGAACGGTTCAATCGCGGAGCATCAACGGCCGTTCCATTCAAAACCGGAACTGGACGACATTCACAGCGACTCGCTGACCAAAGCGAAAGCGACACACGGCTGGTTCAGCAATCATATGGCGGATCTTAACCAGAAAAACCCATTTGTTGCAAACTACTTTCTGCAAAACACTTTGTGGTGGATAGAATACAGCGGCATCGACGGAGTCCGCGAAGACACCTATCCATACATCGATCCGCAGTATCGTGAATGGTGGTGCAAGACCATCATGGCTGAATACCCGCGATTTAATATTGTCGGGGAAGTGTGGGTGCAGGAACCGGCGTTTATCGCACCGTATCAGCGCGGCAGTTATTTTCCGCGGCAGTTTGCACCGCAGCTTCCTGCTATTACCGATTTCGGCGTGTATGACGCGTTTCTAAAAACTTTTTCCGATTCAACTACCGGCATCTGGCAGATGTTCAACTGTCTTGCAAAAGATTTTCTCTATCCGGATCCGGACAATCTGATGACGTTCCTGGATAACCACGACATCACACGGATGATGTACCGTCTGAACGGAGACACGAAAAAACTGAAACTGGCGCTCACCATGCTGTTAACAATCCGCGGAATTCCCCAGCTTCTGTATGCTACTGAGATCGGCATGAAGGGAGGACTGGACGACGGAACACTGCGTTCGGATTTTCCCGGAGGATTTCCGAACGATCAACGGAACGCATTCACAGATGCGGGCAGAACAGCTGAGGAGAACGAGATTTTCAATCACACTCGCCTGCTCTTGAATATTCGTTCGTCGCACAAGAGCCTGCAGACTGGATCGTTCACGCATTTCAGTCCGCACGATGAAGTGTACATCTATTTCCGTTCGAAGCAACAGGATCGTGTCATGACGATTATCAATCATAATGTGCAACAGAAAACTGTTGACCTTTCCCGTTATATGCATCAACTGCAGGGAGCGGCAAAGATTCGAAATCTATTGACCGGAGATGAAACACCGATCACCGAAAGAACCGTGGTAGCAGTAGACGGAATGACCGGCGGCATATTTGAGATCATTCCGTAATCACGCCATGAACGAACGAAAGAATGTGAAAACACCTCTTCTCGGCGCACACATGTCCGTTGCCGGAGGAGTTCATACGGCGGTGGACCGCGCTACATCTATTGGTTGCACCGCGCTGCAGGTTTTTACAAAGAATAACAACCAATGGAGCGGAAAGCCGTTCACCGAAAGCGATATTGTCCTCTACAAACAGAAAATATCTGCCGCAGGAATAGCTCCCGTTGTTTCCCACGATTCGTACTTGATTAATCTCTGTGCAACGAATCCCGACATCCTGAAAAAATCACGATCGGCATTCATTGATGAACTGGAACGGTGTGAACAACTCGGCATTCCGTTACTGAATTTCCACCCCGGCTCGCATCTTGGTGCAGGGGACGAGGAGGGGATCAAACGGATCTGCGACAGCCTGAATCATGCTCACGACCAAACAAAAGGATTCGCGGTGAAAAGTGTTTTGGAAGCGACAGCAGGGCAAGGAACGAACGTCGGTTACAAATTCGAACACCTCCGCGCCATCATCGACGGAGTCGATGCACCGGAGCGGATGGCAGTCTGCATCGATACCTGCCACATCTTTGCCGCAGGATATGATATTGCAACCGAACAAGGATATGAAGAGACGTTCAAACAATTCGATGCAATCGTCGGATTGGACCGTTTAGTTGCTTTTCATATCAATGATTCAAAGAAAGGGCTCGGCTCACACGTGGACCGGCACGAGCATATCGGCAAAGGTGCAATCGGACTGGAAGGATTCCGTCTGCTGATGAATGACGAACGGTTCGCACACATTCCGAAGATATTGGAAACGCCGAAAAGCGACGATCTGCACGAGGATGTGGAAAATATTACCGTATTACTAGGTTTACTCCATAAACGCTGAGGCGTGGAGCGGGCAGAGAAAAATAATTTCACCACAGAGTGCGCAGAGATAGCGGAGAATTAAAAAGATGAATTGCTGGGTGATAAGATTGCTTTGCCCCGATGCAAAAACAATACAGCAACGGAGTTTCGAATATGTTCGGATCTCAAGCGAAGCTTGGGAATCAGAAAAAAGTTCTTGTTTCCTGATACTACGCTTTACCCTTTAAGTGAGTAATAGCCATATTTAATATGCTTAGAAAATTAAACGAATATTATAAAGAGCTAGTATTGAATTATGGATTACCAGAAAATGGTTTGACCATTTTAATATTATTTCTATTCACTATTCTTGCATTCTCTTTCTTTAGAAGTCCATTTAAAAAATGGAACAATCTTAGTCCTGGTAATAAACTCATTCTAAAAATTTTTATTGGTATCTGTGTTTGGTTGTATATACTAATGATTTTTATTGCCATATTTCCAAATGGATTAATAAAATGAAACTACTGGATTCAATGAGGAAGTGGAACGATCTTTTTACAACTTCATTTGGTGTTAAGTAATGTAATATCATCTCGTACCCAAACTCCGTTTGGGCACGCAATAGCAATGAAGCTTCGCTTATAAAGCACTCGTCATTCCCGCGGATTGTTAGCGGGAATCCAAACCGAGATGCACAGCAGAAGCATCAGGGCATAACGGATTTTCTTCTATATCATACCTGCATTTCACATTGATCCCAAACTCCGCTTGGGAACAAGAACAAAGCACACTTTAAAAGAGCTACATCATCTGAAATACTACAACCGCAAGAAGCGCGCCCACCACTGGTGCCACGACCGGAATCCACGAATATCCCCAATCACTATCCCGTTTATTCGCAATCGGTAAGATGAAATGCATAATGCGCGGACCAAGATCACGCGCTGGATTGATTGCATATCCGGTCGGTCCGCCGAGTGAAAGTCCGATGCCGAGCACCAGTAATGCCACCGGCAATGCGTCCAGCGCACCCAAACTGTTTTGCGGCGCAACAATGTGCAGCACGCCGGAAACTAAAACGAACGTTCCAATCACCTCTGTTGTGAAATTGTAGAACGAATTGCGGATTTCCGGCCCCGTGCAAAAGACAGCCAGTTTTAAATTCTTATTTTCAGTTTCATCAAAATGCTGTTTGTATGCCAGCCAAACAAGAAAAGCTCCGAACATCGCTCCGAGCATCTGTGCAAGAATATACATCGGCACGATATCCCAGGAGATCTTTTGCGCGAGTGCCAACGCAATGGTCACCGCAGGATTAATGTGCGCACCGCTGACCGCTGCAACGGAATAAACGCCGACAAAAACTCCCATTGCCCATCCAAACGTGATCACGATCCAGCCGCCGCCGTTTCCTTTTGTTTTATTGAGTACAACATTGGCAACAACGCCGTCGCCGAGGATGATGAGCAATGCCGTGCCGATGAATTCGCCGAGAAAAGGTGTCATAAGATTTATGATTGGTTAAGAATGAAATGAATTAATGAACATCAATTACATTGAGCTTTTCGGAAGATAATGTTTTGCGACGTCAGTAAATTCCCGGGTCTGTTGATGCCGCCATTGCTCGTCCTTCTGCAATTCGTTCGCAAGAATCGCCGCGACAATCGGTGCGGCATCAATAGCGGCTTTGGCGTCCAGCAGCAAGGCACGCGTCCTGCGGCTTAACGCATCCTCCACGGTCATACACATTTCATTCCGGGCAGCCCAGACGAATTCCGCCTTGGTATATGGAAGTGCGGGATGCACTTTCAATCCAAGCGTCGCATCAAGAGTGATAAGAGCATGGATTGATGCTTCGTCGTAGCCATAATAGTAGAGCGGCGCATTGAAATCAACCTCGATCTTCCATCCATGAATTTTCAGATGACCGGTGGAACACGACGGCTCGGCGATCCCGGCCTGCTGAAAAACGATGTGAAGCACATCTTCCGCCATTTTCCTGTAGGTGGTCCATTTTCCGCCGACGATGGTGATCAGGTTGGAGTCGGAAACAGAAATGTGATGTTCCCGGGAGAGCGCAGCGGTCGATGCCGCTTCTTCTTTTACCAGCGGACGAAGTCCCGCAAAGACACTGCGGATATCATGCTGCAGCGGTTTCTTCGTGAGATATTTCCCGATATGGTGCATTACGAAGTCGACTTCATCATTCAGCGCAACCGGTTCTACGGACGCACGATCAACCGGCGTATCGGTAGTGCCGATGATCGTCTTATTGTGCCACGGAACCGCGAACAGTACACGATTATCATCGGTATGAGGAATCATGATGGCTGTTGCAGAAGGGAGGAATGATCTGTCTACCACAACGTGGATTCCCTGGCTGACGGTAACGATCGATGGTGCGTCAGTATTGTCCACTTTCAAAATGGCATCGGCAAAAACACCCGTAGCATTAACTACAGTTTTCGTCATTACCTCATAAGTGGTTCCGCTCAATTCATCACTCACAGCGATACCGCGAATTTTTCCACCTGTTTTCAGCAACTGTTTGGCGGTCATGTAATTAACAAGCACTGCTCCATGTTCAGCTGCAGTCATCGCAAGATGAATCGCAAGGCGCGCGTCATCGAACTGACCGTCATAGTATAACACGCCACCAAGCAGCCCGTCTGTCTCCAATGTCGGCGCGCAGCGAAGCGTTTCTTCAACAGACAAGATCTGCGTATTGCCAAATCCGAGGTCTCCGGCCAGCCAGTCGTATGCCTTCAACCCCACGCCATAAAACGGAGTTTCCCACCAGGAATAATTCGGTATGACAAACGATTGTTTTTTAACGAGGTGTGGAGCGTTGTGCAGCAACAACCCGCGTTCCTTCAACGCTTCCTTCACCAGCGGAATATTTCCTTGACGGAGATAGCGGACGCCGCCGTGCACCAGTTTCGTGCTGCGGGATGAAGTTCCCTTCGCAAAATCATATTGTTCCACCAACAGCGTTTTCAATCCACGCGACGCTGCGTCCACCGCGATGCCAAGTCCGGTCGCACCGCCGCCGATGATACAGAGATCCCATTCCTTTTCGGACTGCATGCGGGAGATCATCGAACTGCGATTGAACGGAGTTTGTGTCATATCAACGCTGTGTTTGGATTATGAGGCCCAGGCAATGGCGGCACCAACCGCTTTTTGCCATCCGCGAAGAAGCGACTCGACTGATTCTTTCTTCATCTGCGGAGAAAAAGATCTATTCACCTGCCATTGCTGTTTGATATCGTCCATAGTTTTCCAATACCCTACCGCAAGACCTGCAAGATATGCGGCGCCGAGCGCGGTTGTTTCCGTAATGGTGGGACGAACAACGTTCACTCCCAAAATATCAGACTGGAACTGCATCAGCAAATTGTTCGCTGTTGCGCCACCGTCCACACGCAGTTCGGCAATTCTGATGCCTGAGTCGGCCTCCATTGCTTTCAACACGTCATAGGTTTGATAACAGATACTTTCCAGTGCGGCCCGCGCAATATGCGCATCGGTTGAACCGCGAGTCATTCCGAACACCGACCCGCGTGCGTGTTGGTTCCAGTGAGGGGCGCCGAGTCCGGCAAATGCAGGGACGATATACGCGCCGCCGTTGTCGTTCACGCTGCCCGCCAGCGGTTCCACCTCGGCAGATGTTTTGATGATCTTAAAACTGTCCCGCAGCCATTGCACCACGGCTCCGGCAATGAACACGCTTCCTTCCAATGCATACTCTGTTGTACCATTCACCTTCCACGCAATTGTGGTAAGCAGATTATTCTTTGACGTGATTGCTTTCGTTCCGGTATTCATCAGCATAAAACAGCCGGTGCCGTACGTGTTTTTTACCATGCCCGGCCGAGTGCAGAGCTGACCAAACAACGCCGCTTGTTGGTCACCGGCAATGCCGGCGATCGGAACAGGAGTTTCAGAAATATTTTTGGATGTTGTGCCATACACTGCGCTGGATGCTTCAACTTTTGGGAGGATGTTTTTTGGAATGGAAAGGAGTTTCAGCAACTCATCATCCCATTGGCATGTGTGGATATTGAAGAGCATTGTCCGCGACGCATTCGAAACATCGGTCAGATGAAGTGCGCCGCCGCTTAAATTCCACACTAACCACGAATCAATTGTACCAAAGGCAAGTTCCCCATTCTCCGCTTTTGTCCGCGCACCCTGCACATTGTCTAAAACCCATTTCAATTTTGTCCCGGAGAAATAAGCATCGACAATTAAGCCCGTCTTCTGCTGGATCATTGCAGCACGGCCCCGTGCTCTCAATTCATCACACAGCGATGCGGTGCGCCGATCCTGCCAGACGATGGCATGATAGATTGGTTTTCCAGTTTTCCGGTCCCACACAACGGTGGTTTCCCGCTGATTCGTAATTCCGATGCCGGCAATCTGTTGCATGGAGATGTTCGATGATGCGAGAGAATGCTTCATCGTTTCAAACTGCGTATTCCAAATCTCTTCCGCATCGTGTTCAACCCAGCCCGGCTGAGGGAATATCTGGCGAAATTCTTTTTGCGCGGTGCTGATAATGCTGCCATGATGATCGAAGATGATACTGCGGCTGCTTGTGGTGCCTTGATCTAATGCGAGAATGTACTGCGGTAATGAACTCATGCATACTCCAGTGAATAGATGATTCAGATATATGTACGGTAAATCTTTGTATAATTCAATACGCACAGCAGTGAGACTGGAAACTCCGGGGAGAATTTAGAAGGAATGCAGAAAAGAAAAGCGTTGCATACAATTCGGTACAACAGACACTGTCGAATGTATTTACCATGTCCGCACCGAAAGGAAAACAGATTGAATTAAAACAATGCCAAGCACAGATTGCTTCGTCACCCTATAAATACAAATGCAAGCATTCTTCGAGACGATCGTTAAGAGTGTTTGTGAGAGAGCTTCTCTTTATTTCTTATTGCCGGGATTCTTTGCGCTGTATGTTTTCCAGGCGCCGGTTTTCACCGTGGTATATCCTGCCGTGTTGAAATGTGTTTTTTCGTTCGGGTGATTATGTTTCCACCAGTCGGACTGGTTCTTCAGGATAGGATTGACGGCAGGAACTGAACTACTTTTGTGAGAGTGATCGTTATGCGATTTCATAACGCCTCCGGATGGTTGTACGTTGTGGAGAACAATAAAAATGTACAGACATTCCATTTGGATGTCAAGAGACAGAAACAGACACCAAAAACTTGTTTTGAAATGAACGCAGAGTCGCGAAGACGCGGAGAAAAACTACACACACCAGACTACAATTGTTTGACCATCCAAATATTGCAGGCAAAATGGCCGGAATTTCCGAGCGAATGGGGAAGATAGGAAAAACCGTTCCGGATGTACATGCTGACCGCTTTGTTAAGTTCGGGAAATGATTCAAGATACATTTGCGTATATCCAAGCGCCCTGGCGGATTCGATACTCTTTTGCATTAAGGTGTTTCCAACTCCCTTACCGCGATATTCCGCTGCAACGTAGAATTTCACCAATTCAACACATCCTTCTGGCAATCCGTTGGTTGGAAAAATACCGCAGCCGCCGATGATCGTTCCATCATCTTCGGCAATCCAATATTCACTTCCCGGTGCCCGAAAGAGTGTGAACAGATTGTCCGTGGTCGGATCGGTATAAACGGTTCCCGGCATATCGATCTTAAACTCGCGAAACACTTTCCGGATGACGTCAGCGATCTCGCGGTTGTCTCTCTGTTCAATGTGTCTATACGCGATATTCATTTTGTATCGACGATGTTCAATGGCAACCAAACTCTCACAATACCGCCGGATTGGCTTGCATCGGCAAAGGGGACCAACACCAAACTGCTCTTTGCAGTATTATTTTCCGGGAGCGGAATGATATATGATTGTGTTCCAATCCACTCTTTTGCCAAAAGATTGGGAACGTAGTTAAATTCAGGAGTCTGTATGTTTATTGCCTGAATTGTTGAGTCCGGCAGTTGAACGCTGTTTAATGCTCCATCGTATGCCAATACTTGCGGTCCCCGCTGGAATGCAATGCGGCCGGGATAGCTTTTTCCGCCGGAAAGAGTCTGCACAGGGAGATCAAATCGAACATTGATCTTTTCTTTTTTCCGCCATGCACGGTTGATGGTGAGATATTCGCCAGGAATCCCTTTGAATACCTTTCCCCCGACCAATGCCGTAAATTCAGAGCACCATGTCGGCACACGCAGTGCTAATGAAAATGTTGAAGTGCGGACGGGGTCCACTGTAACGATCATTGCTCCTTGTTCTGGAAAACTTCCTTTCACGGAGATTGAAACAGTAACGCTCTTTTTATTTTGAGTTGTGACAACATCATTATACGACCCGGGTTCATACAACATCAGCGTCGGTATGCCATTCCTATTTCCGAAAGGAAAGTACGGAATCATTGCAATGCCGCGTGGGACGCTGGATGTACAGCAGCTGATAGATGAAATAAACGGTTTCTGATCCATCAACGGAGTGTAATAACTGACGCAGCCGTTTTGCGGATTTTCTGCCGCCAACAAATGATTATACAGGGATTTTTCAATCTGTTCTGCATAGCGTAGTTCTCCGGTCACTTCCAGAAGCATACGATTTAATTGAATCCAGGTAACAGTGACGCATCCCTCACCAATATGATCTTTGTCCGAAGCCGGGAGCACACTGTCGGCTTGAAAATGTTCCCACGAACTGGTTGTACCGGTGATATATAATCGGTTTGTTACAATATCTTCCCACGCACGCACGGCCGGTTTAAAGAAGTGTTCATCTCCGGTGACACGATACAAATTGACCAGCCCGACAAGATTAGAAAGCATTTCATATGCTTTACCGTTTGCCACCGCATTCACCTTTCCGGATTCCATCAGTGTACTGATGATTTTAGGACCGTGACGTTGTTCTATTGCGTTGATGATATAAAAACAGAAATCCAGATATTTTTTCTCGCCGGTATATTTGTACAACTCCACCATAGGATCCAGCACACTGGTAGCGGCCATGCCGATATGTTCGCCGGCAAGGATAATATCTTGTTGTCCCGGCTGATCGCCGAATGTTCTGCACAGAAGATCGCCGATCCTTTTGCTTGCGTTCAGTGCCGGAAGATAGCCGGTCGCACTGTAATATCCGAGCAAACCATAGAGATTATATTTGTGGGACCAAACATCCCAGCTCGTCCAATACTCACCGGGTGTATATGTGCCTAAATATCCATCTTCCAATTGTGTATTGATCAGGGTATACATGATCCGGTCCATCTGTTTTTTCAGCCGG
>JBAYJG010000070.1:0-12116 GCA_041665225.1 Bacteroidota bacterium | reverse complement strand
CAATTCCGGGTACACCTCTTTCAATTGCACGACTTCCCGCAACGCATCGGCAGTGCGGATCCCCCAATCCCAGAAGGGATTCCAATGTTCTCGGTCATCCTTTGAGCGCCGAAGAATCTCCACCCCTGCCCAACTCGTGCCTCCGGCCCCTGCAACATCGATATAACGGACACCAACATTCGCCAAACGTTCTGCAACTGACCAGGAAATGCCTGCACCGATTTCTTTCACGATTACCGGGATAGGCAATTTCTTCACCAACATTTCAATCCCTTTCAACACGCCGCGAAAATCCGTATTCCCTTCCGGCTGTAAAAATTCCTGAAGAGGATTAAGATGAACTGCAAAGGCATCTGCACGGATCAGTTCTGCAAGTTTCAACACCGGAGAGACATCTTTAAGTTTTGCAACTTCTGCAGCTCCGATATTTCCGATCAGCGGAATCGTCGGTGCGGCAATACGTGCGATGGAAAACGAAGAATGATAGGTACTATCTTCCATTGCCTGCCGTTGGCTCCCCACGCCCATAGCAATCTGAAATTCTTCGCACACTTCCGCCAGATCTCGATTGATCTTTTCCGCTTCTTTGTATCCTCCCGTCATGCAGGAAATCATTAACGGAAACGAGAGCTTTTTTCCAAGAAACACTGCTGAGGTATCCACTTCGGAACGGTCGATCTCCGGCAGCGCATTGTGAACGAATTCCCACTCTTCAAAGCCCGCAGTTTTCGACCGGAACGAAACATTTCTCTTCACTGTCAGTTCCACATGGTCTCGCTTCCGGGAAACAGTCGATCGTTTTTTCATCGAAAAATAATAGCCAAATAATAAGGAATATGCAAGAAAGGGAAAATTGAGTTTTTTTAATGCAGGCGGCGTGCGGCGTTTTTCGAACGGAAATATTCCAACGGACGGATCGCCATGATCGCGCTGACCACCCCTTTAAAAACGATCTCACCGAAAATGATCGATGCAACTTCCATAGGAGAAAAGAGTCCGGCAAACGCGATCAGATTGAATAGCAGGCTATCCAGCGGAATACTCACAGCGTTGCTTTTGAGCACTCTCATTCCCCAGGTGTTGGCAATAAAGTGCTGATAGATCTCAGTATCGGCAGTCTCCGCCAAAACGATTGCCGTCAACGAAGCTACAACGATGCGCCATTCGACCCCGCCCAAGACCGTAACGATGAGGTTCAAAAGTGCGGCGGCGGCGATCATCAAATAGACATTCTTCCGGCCGAGCAAGCTATGCACACGGTCCCTGGCAGTAAATGTAATACCAAAAATGAACGTTGCGATAGAAACCTGGCCAAAGACAGGAAAGTGGATGAACCAGGTTGCCGTTACATTGGCGGCGAGTGTTGCAGCGATATAAAGTACAACAAAGGGCATAAGAGAGAAAAAATTACCTTCCAACGTAACAGTTTTTGTATTATATTAATGCAGAATTACTCGGGAAGTAGCTCAGCCCGGCTAGAGCGCTTGCTTTGGGAGCAAGAAGTCGCAGGTTCGAATCCTGTCTTCCCGACCGACGAACATCCCCATAGACTCTGTGGGGATTTTCATTTTTAAAAGAAAAAACCGGCCAAAGCCGGGCAATCCTTTTATATTCTCCTGCCTGTATCTATTGTATCTGTGAAGAAAATAATCATTTTTGCTAAAATTTGGAACGATTTTTTTGTATTTTCTTACGACCTGAACATACTATAATAAAGAATGACTCTGTTTTCCCGATTCTCTTTTCATCATCGCATTTTCATCCTAATCGGGTTGTTCGCCATTCTTTCCATCGGGGTAATGTGGTTCATCATCCGGCCAATGTATGAAACACGAGTCACAGAAGAGCGGACGACGGTTGTTCAGCAGGTACAGCATTTCGCCGTCCGGTCCGTTGATGAAAAAGTAGAGCAATGGATCAACATAGCGCATTTTCTCGCCTGGAATGTGCAGTCTCGTCCACAGGAAGTCAGCGCACATATCCGCCAGCAGATCGCATTCGACAGTTCACTCATCCAAGTGATCGTCTCCTCCCCTGCATTTTCGGATGAATTCACCGCCACCAATTC
The DNA here is from genome assembly GCA_041665225.1 of Bacteroidota bacterium. Classification (GTDB taxonomy): domain Bacteria; phylum Bacteroidota; class Ignavibacteria; order UBA10030; family UBA8401; genus UBA8401. Next base: position 10,048 of record JBAYJG010000070.1, on the reverse strand, counting down.
AGCACATCCGAATTTCGTCTATAATCCTCCTTCTGATGCATGGATTGTTTCACCGCGTGATTCATCAATTTCAATATTGTGGGAAGCAAATCCTGCATCTGACCTGCAGGTGATCGGGATTCAAAAACAGTTTCGATTGAACAATCAGCCGATGACACTGACCATCTATGCAAATTCATCCGGCCTGCTGCACTTGCTTACAACACTTCCGATAGGAGAATCGTTTGCCGTCCGCATCGGCGGCGATCGCGGAGTGCTCTATAGTAATATTCCTTTTGCTCTTTCCGTGTCTCCCGAATCATGGCAGCATCTGACGGTGATGCAGGATGTAATTGTTAGCGGTACGGAATGGAAACTGTACTTCTCAAAATTTTCCACTATTCCAATGTACTTGGTGATCGGTATACCCAAGAGCGTGATCGTCCGGCCGGTGCAGGATCTGATGGTGTATTCTGCCTCAATCGTTGCTGTTCTGACACTAGTTGTTGTCCTGTTCGGATGGCATTTTTCGCAACAGTTATCTCAACCAGTGGTGCTGCTGGTGCAGGACGTTGAGAGATTGAAATCACTAGATTTTTCCAAACCCATTACGGAACCACATATACGCGAACTCGCGTCCATCGCGCAAACTATCGAATCCATGAGGACGGTGCTGGAACGGTACCAGCGCATCAACGTGGAAAAGATTATCATGGAAGAATGGAAGAACAAGTTCTTCCTTTCGCACAGCGAGGACTGCATCAGCATTACAGGAAGCGACGACACATTTACATTCATGAACGACCGGTTCATCCGTGTGAAGGATGAACTGCAGAAGGTAATGCCGGTCCTGAACAAACACGATCTGCTCTCGCATCCCAATATCGGACGGACAAAGGAATCATCGCGAACCGAACAGAGCGGTCCATATACAGTTTCCTTTTTCCAACAGGAGATTACTGTTGCATTTCCTGATTCCGGCACGGAGTATTTCCGCCTGCATGATGTCGCCATCAGCCGTGGGGATGAGCATCTGGGGTCACTGCTTGTGCTGCACGACTTGACCACCGAACGGATGATCGATGCAATGAAAACGGAAATGATGAATTTCATCGTCCATGAACTGCGCAATCCGCTGAACAGCATTATGGGTTTCGCCTCGTTCATTATGGATGAACCAGAGATGGCCGCAAACGAGCGGACGGAATATATCCGGATCATCCAAGAAAGCAGCCGGACGATGAACCATTTGGTGAATCGCTTCCTGGATGTGCAGCGTTTGGAATCGCATTCCGTTGAATATCACCGGGAGCCGGCAGACCTTGTTGGTATTGCCAAAAATGTGTGCAACTCGCAGCAGCCCCAGCTGCTCGCAAAATCCTTGCAACTGAATTTTTCCGCCGAAGAGAATATTCCGAATACAACCGTCGCTCCCGATCTGATGCGGGAAGCATTCTTGAATCTTGTTTCCAATGCCATTAAATATGGCAACGAACACCGGTCGATCGACGTGGAAATGAAACTGAACGAAGGGAATATCCTCTTCATTATCACGGACCACGGCTACGGTATTTCCGCGGTAGACCAGGAGAAACTCTTTTCGAAATTCTTCCGTGTCACATCGAATAAGAAATCGGCAACTGAGCTTGGAACGGGGCTGGGCCTGGCGCATGTGAAACAGGTGATGAATCATCACAACGGAGAAGTGATCTTGGAATCGAACGAACGGATCGGCTGCCGGTTTACATTGAGTATTCCTATCGTATGAAATCTATAAAACTACTATTTTTCCTCTTGTGTGCGTCGCTGGCAACCGCGCAAATAAAATTCCCCTCCGGCGACATCCAAAAAAAGGCGCAGGAATTGACCGGAGATGCTGCAGCGTGGCCGGTGATCGTATCGTTTGCGGAACGGGATGTAGAGTCAAATACGTTTTCGCTATCAAAGGAAGCGCTGGCACAGGTCAAAAAATTTACTCTGCTTCACTCCCAGGTAAAAGATGGAAAGGGATTCTTTAACAAACTTTTAAAGGCGGGTGCGCGGGTCTTTGCTCCGGAAGAACTTCAGGCGGCCACAGTGCTCGGCGCAGAATATGACGCACGAGTAAAGGAAGGAAACTTCACAGAACTGACCAAAGCAGGCGGGTTGTATCTGCAATCATTGGATCAGATCAAAAAAACAATCGAACGAAAGCGAAATGAAGCAATCGATGCACTGCTTGCCGAAAAGAACGGCGCAGTGACAAAACGAAAAGGATTTCTCGGCGACTGGAAAGATGCACAAAAAGGGGATCTGCTGGCACAAGCGGACGGTTTGCGGACAGGCGAAGCAAGCTTTGCACAGCTGGCGTTTACGGATGGCGTAGAAGTGATGATCGATCCCAATTCTACTGTTGTGGTCCGCGCCTCAACCATGGATAAACTCGATCAGCGTGTCCGTCGGGACATTGCACTTGTCAAAGGAAGTTTACTGACGAAGCTCAGTGAAAGTGCAAAGGAGCGGAATAATTTCACGTTCCAGGCCGGCACATCTGAGTCTCAAGTTCGTTCCGGAAAATTCTGGGCAAGTGCGGTGGAAGAACGCCGTGTAAAACTCTCCAACTATGACGGCACAATGGAAGTTTCCGCCAACAAAGGGAAAGTGCACCTTCGTTCGAACGAAGGCACGATTGTGGAAAAAGGGAAAGATCCTCTCCCACCCATTCCGCTGCTTGCAGCTCCGATGCTCCCCTGGAACGGAATCGATTCGGTTATCTATACCGATGAGTTGATGCTTCGCTGGAATTCAATTGTGTCGAGCACCGGATATACAGTGGATCTGTGCAAATCCAAAGCATTCAATACAGAGATGAAAACGTACACATCGCCGCAAACCATGGTGCGATTGGAAAAGATTGACCTCGGCATTGTGTATGTACGGTTGACCGCAATCGATAAGTTCGGTCTGCGCGGAATGGAAAGCCCCGTGTACCAGATCTTGCGCGTGGAAGATAAACTCCCTCCTGCAGTGAATATTAATGGATGGGAGACTGACCGTCGGTATACTGCGTTGACGCGGCTAACGATCGCCGGCAGCACGGAACCGGATGCACTTTTCACGGTAAATGGAAAAACAGTTGCTCTGGATGTCAATGGCTCATTCTCGATCACCGTTCCCGTTGAGCAATCCGAACGACAAGTTTCACTGAAGGCAACAGACCGCTCCGGAAACACCCGTGAACGCCTCCTTTCCATCGTCCCGATTGATACCAACAGAGTTATAACAATCGATTGGAACTGTCCTGTAGAAGGTTTACTGCTTACTCCGGCAACCGATGTAATCACTGCGCGGGGAACCGCGTATCCCTCCATGAAGGTCCTTGTAACACATGGGGATCGGCAGACAGCAGTGCAAACGGATTCACAGGGGAATTGGGCGGTATCGGTACAGCATCTCACCGGCGTTCAATTGACGCTGGTATTTGAATCAATTAGTGATAATATTGTGGTCGCGACAAAAACATATCGGGTAGAATAAATGCAGTGTGTCGTAGTATCGAGAACTACAGCGGAACGAACGTTCACCGCTGACAAGGGGAAGGTCAACAATCATGCGGCAGTTATCGCACTGCTGCTTGCGCTTCTCGCTGCCCCTTCGCTCTTTGCTCAGGAGGTGTTCCTTTCGGTCTCTGGTAATCAGGCGCTTGTCAAAGAGACCGGCGACAATATCCATCAATACGATTTCTGGATCAAACCGGAACCGAATGCCGCTAATGCTACCCTGCATCTATTCGATGCCGGCCTCGGCGGCGTTGCCGATATCATCCTCGGCACGATGGAAACCAAAACAACGTTTGAACTCATCCCGTTCGATGCTCTCTATTCGTACTCCAGCGGGAAATTGACCGTCACAGCACGCAGCGTAAAGCCGACCGTAAAACTGACAACATTGGATGAACAACAATATTTTAACCGCTGGAAAAAATTCTCCCTCCTTGACGCATCACAAAAGAACGGCTGGATCCTGCGCGTGCGCGCTTCGGATGGAAATGATGTAAATAGTTTTCAGCTGCAAGTAGCCGATTCCAATTCCGTAGCCTCGCTTCGGGCTGACTGGTCGATCTATGCCATCGATCTCTCCGTCTGTCTCTATCGCATCCCGCCGACAGCCGAGATGCAGCTTCGACCATTCCAGCCGACGGATCAGACAATCACTTCCTTTTCCTCCTTTGGTGAAGAACAAGTGCAGGTCGGTATTCGTGATGCTTTTGGAAATTATTCAAAACTTCCAGCTGCTAAAGGATTTTTCGTTTCCGCCCTTCCCAACGGGATGAAGAATGAATGGGGCCTCACTATTTCCGGTTCTCCGCTGAAAGTAAATAACCTTGTGATCAAAGGAACAATATTTCCCGTTTTATGGGAATTGAAACCGGCGATTGTCCGTCAACCCCAAAAACCGCAGATCGAAGCAGTGCAGCGCGCAAGCACATCGTGCAACAATGTGGTGCTTGCACTGAATGAAGCAACCAAGAAGAATCTCTACGGCGGAGCGCCAAAATGGAGTTACGGCAAAATGATCATCGAAAAGGATTCCGCTGATATCGATTTCGAAAAGCCGGGAAAGAATTTTGTTTCTGTGTTTATCCCCACCCGCGGAATGTATTTTCCCCGGTATTGGCAGCAGGAAATTGCTGTCAGTGTCAATGCTCCGCCAACTGCCGTGATCACCGCAGACAAGACCATCGCGGCTCCCGGAGAGATCGTCACTCTTTCCTCCGCATCATCATCGGATCCCGAGAAATCACCATTGACATATCAATGGTACGTGAATGGTGAATTCCGCAGCGACGAAAAAGTGCTTACACTTTCAAGTTTATTGCCGACAACATACGATGTGAAACTGGTGGTCAACGACGGCGCACCGAATTCTTCCTGCACCGAAGCGACAGCCATGCAAAAGATCCGCATCAACGCACAACCGTACGTCGATGTGAATTTCCGGACTATCTTCGGCCGCTCGACACCGGTTTCCTTTGTGGTGGAAAACGATGCGGACAATGATAACGATGAACTCGATTTCCTTTGGACCGGCGCCGGCATCATCGGAACGAACAAAGGAAATTCTGTCACCGTAAAGCACGACAACGCCGGGAGTTATTCGCTAACGCTTACTGCAAACGATAGGACAAATACATCGAATTCCACGTTTACACAAACGATCAAGTATCGTGTCAACGCCGAACCGCTGCCGGCGTTTGAAATGATTAAACAAGCGGCACCGGGCGACACACTGCGACTGCGTGCTTCCGCAGTCGATTTGGATAATCCATCGGTCGCTTTCTCATGGACATCCACTGCGGGTCACGATTTCAGCAGCGAGACAGCCCAGTTGACTTTTCCGCAGCCCGGAGATTATTCAGTAACGTTGACTGGGGATGACGGTGAAAATGTCGAGAACTCGATTCAATCGATCTCGCGGGAGATTCACATTAATGCCCCGCCGGTACCGGTGATCACTGCAGCATCCCGCTCCACTTCGGCACGGCAAAAAATCTCCGCAGAGAAAACTTCTGATGCCGACCAAAAAGAACTTGTTCATACGTGGAACTTCGGTGACGGATCGACTGGAATTGGAAAATCTGTTGTTCACGAATATCAGCAAAGCGGCCGATACACCATCACGCTGACTGTCGATGACCGACAGCGTCAAACGAACAGTATGCAAACAACAACACATGAATTGGTTATCAACCGGTATCCGGTTGCTCAGTTTACCGTCCCCGCAGTATGGGAACCGACTCGTCCGTTACAATTGGACGGCTCGCGCAGCAATGATCCGGACGGAACAATAGCTGAATACCTCTGGTATGTCAACGGTACGGAAAAAGCACGCGGTGCAAATCCCACGATCACGATTGATGAACCAGGAGATTATGCCGTCGCCCTGAAAGTGAAGGATGATTCCGGATTCGATGATGCTGTCGGTATCAAAACTGTTTCCATTCATGTCAATTATCCGCCGGTGGTCCGATGGAGAGCAATTCCGGAGGTCGCTGAGCCGAATGTTCCTGTGACATTCGATGCATCGGCGTCGACAGATCAGGAATCGAAAAATCTGCGAATCGTATATTGGAGATTCTCCGATGGCACAACTGCAGAAGGAATGAAAGTAACAAAGACATTTTCACGGTCCGGCGTGATCAATGCAACCGCCATTGTTGATGATGGATCCGGGTTTTCAAATTCTGCACAATCATTACAGAAAGATCTCCTTGTCAATGCTGCACCGATCATCGTCACCAAGACAATGATCAAAACCAACTCGCGTCGTATCCTGCTCGACGCCAGCCAGAGTTACGATATCGACAAACATGCCGTTAATTTTGAATGGCTCCTGCCGGATGGAATCCGCGTGAACAAGGCAGCATTTACCTGGGATGCCCCTTCCGGAGGCGTGCATTTCATCACCCTCACTGCAAACGACGGTCAGGGAAGGAAGAATAGCATCACCCGCGAAACGGTAAAAATCCTTGTCAATCGCCCTCCTGTAGCAGTGGTAGATTCACTGATTTATTCCTGTACCGGGCAGACTATTTTATTTAACGGCTCACTGTCGTACGATCCCGACGGTGATGCAGTATCGACGAAGTGGGATTTTGGAGACGGTATTACATCGACCGAGACAAATCCGGCACATACCTATAAGACACCGGGATATTACGCGGTAAAATTACTTCTTGACGACGGATTTGCTGATCAACCCGCAACTGCGACGATACCGATTATTGTTGAAGGTTCACCGGTTGCCTATCAGACATTTGCCGATACATCTATTTGCGTGAATGTTCCGCTCCCATTCGACGGGTCGCGCAGCGTCGATCCCAATGGTCCGATCGGTTCCTATACGTGGGATTTTGGCGACGGTATTTCCTCGCTTGGTGCAAACGTGTCGCATGCATATACGAAAGCCGGAACGTATTACGCAACATTGACCGTTGTTGGCAGCGGCAGCGGCCGTTGCACCCGCGTCAGTCAGGTCACCTCCACCATTCACGTGATCGAAGGGCCGACAGCGTACTTTACAATGCCGGAGCGTGTGAGTATCGGCGAACTGGTTTCGTTCGATCCTGTCCTTTCAAAACCGAACGGTGTCGTCTCTTCCGTGCGGTGGAATATCGGAAACGACACGGTCATCTCAGGGACGACAATGAATCAGGTGCAGTACCGCTTCAAACATTCCGGTACCTATGAAATCATACTGTCTATCAACATCCAATCGACATCGAATTGTAACAGCGCTACGGTTATGAAGAAGATCGTGGTAAATGAGCCGCCGTTTATCTCGTGGACAATTCCCGCCGATGCCGCACTCGGAGATCATGTAGTGCTGGATGCGTCAACATCCGGCGATCATGACGGGATCATCGCGCAATATGACTGGAAGATCGATGGAAAACGGGTCGGCACGACGCCGGTCGCAACCGCAGCAAATCTTTCTGCCGGTGTGCATACTGTTGAACTGACCATCACCGATAATTCGCAAACTTCCACCAAGTCCGTCAGCAAACAGTCAACGGTTCGCATCAACTCGAAACCGAATCCGACATTCTCGCTTACAGAACCGTTGTATGAAAACGAGACTGTTGCATTGAAACCGGAGCAACTGATTGATGCAGATGGTGATCCCCTGAACTTCTCCTGGAAGGTAAACGATTCGAAAATCTCATCCGATTCTGTAACACTTGCCGCCGGAAGAATGATCGTTACACTCGTCGCCAATGACGGCAAAAACGTCCGGAATTCCGTTGATTCGGTCCAAAAGGAATTTTTTGTGATTGCACAACCGAAGTTTACAACAGTATATCCTAAGGACTGGATTATTGGAACAGAGATCAACGCCAATCAATTATATTCGAACGGAACGATCTATTTTGCAGGCAACGTCAAGATCCAGCCGACTTGGACACCGGCTGCAGCCGGCGCACAATCAGCGACTGTCGTTTGGGCGCCGAATGGGAAACCGCTGGCAACCGGGCAATTTTCTATTACGGTCTGGGATTCTCTTTCGTTTGCCGAAAAACCATCGGCGCAAACAATTATATGGAACCCGTCAAATCCGTCGATCATACTTTCTGCGCCTGCGGTGAATCGTCCTGAAAATACGAAAGTCGTATATGAATGGCGGAAAGGGAAAGAAACATTCGGTGTCGGTAAGGTGGTAGAAGGAAAACTCAATAGAGGAAGAAATATCTTCACCGTCCGTGCTATGGATCAGGATATCCAGGGTGCACATCCGGTGGAGACAGAGATCATTGTGCTCTGTGAGTAGCAGTGTGGGCACGAGCATTATCGATGTAACAAGATCAAATAAAATCCCCGGAATCATCAAGCGGAGGTTTTTATTTTTTATCGCTCCCCACAACGACAGTCCACGGCCGAATTTCAAACTTCTCCACAATGCCATTCCGATAATATGGATCCTTTTTCACAAAATGTTCGATCACCGTCGGATTGCTGACTCGAAAGATTAACAACGAAATATCAGCAGGATCGCTGAAGGCTCCGCCCAGCAGCAGTTCTCCACGCGACACCGCTTCGTTGGCGAGACAAAGATGTTCCTCACGGAATTGTGTGCGTCGTGTGACATAATCGGGAACAAGGTGATAGAGCAGTACATAATAGTTCATAACTGTTTCCTTAAGGATAATTCCGACTTTGGATATGCCGTGCGCAAAATGCTTCTCACTGGACTTGTTTTTTGAGGCCTCTGAAACATTATCTCTCAAATGTCATTTCGAGCGAAGCGAGAAATCTCAGCTTGTAATACAAGCAGAAAAACGAGATTCCTCGTCGCTTTGCTCCTCGGAATGACATTGAATTGAGATTTTTCAGAAGTCTCTCTTTAAATGGTCTCGTAAAATGTCAGCATAGTAAATTGAAAAAGCAACTTTTCTTCAAATACAGGAGGAACAATGTTACTGACAACCACAAATACCGTTGAAGGGAAAAAAGCGTTGAAATACCACGGACTTGTCAGCGGGGAAGCGATCCTCGGAGCAAATATTTTTAAGGACCTGTTTGCAGGAATCCGTGACATCGTTGGCGGTCGGTCTGCGGCGTACGAAGAAGAACTGCGCCGCGCAAAGGAGATTGCATTGGATGAAATGCAGCAGCAAGCCCGCTCAATGGGAGCTAACGCGGTGATCGGCGTTGATCTGGATTACGAAACGGTCGGCAGCGGGACAATGTTAATGGTGAGCGCCTGCGGCACTGCAGTCACTCTGGAATGATTGTGATGTGGCCGTCACAGCTGATGTGCCGGCCACATTTTACAACCCTTTCAGTACTTCGACAGCTTTCTCTAGCGCACGTGCGCGGTGGCTTAATACATTCTTTTCTTCAAGAGACATCTCGGCATAGGTGCGTGTATATCCTTTGGGGACAAATAACGGATCGTATCCGAAGCCTTGATTTCCCCGAGGTTCTTCGATGATGGTCCCTTCCACGTTCCCTTCCACCGTTTGTTCGATCCCTTTGCCGACAATGGCGATGACCGTTCGGAATTGCGCTCTCCGCCGGCGCGGGGGAACGCCGGACATCGCACGGCGCAGCTTGTCGCAGTTATCTTTATATGTTGCTTCCTCCCCAGCATACCGGGCCGAAAATACACCCGGTTTCATTGCAAGATAAAACACTTCCAATCCGGTATCATCGGCGAGCGACAACATTCCTGTTGCGGTATATGCTTCACGCGCTTTTTTCAACGCATTTCCCTCCAGGGTCGGCTTATCTTCCACTGTCTTCGGTACATTGGTAATATCAATCAATGAATGAACTTCGAAAGGAAGAGCGGAAAGAAAGTGTTTGATCTCTTCCACCTTGTGGCGGTTATTGGTAGCAAGAAGTATTTGGTTCAAAATTCTTTCCGTGGGAAAATTCCGTAATACAGGTTGATGAGGCTGGCAAGTGTTGTATAACTGTTCAAAAGGATCAGCGGAAGATTATGCAGTCCAATGGCTTGCACCATCAGCAATCCTGCACCGACTGCGTACATCAGCAAAAAGGAGCGCTCCATTGCCACCCTCCCGTTT
>JBAYJG010000069.1:0-12195 GCA_041665225.1 Bacteroidota bacterium | reverse complement strand
CTGGTGAAAACCGTACAGCAAGAACAGGGAGATACCCGAAAGAGTTTTGTCCGCATTGGTCTTTCGGCTACCCAAAAACCGCTGGAACCGGTCGCACAGTTTCTTGGCGGTATGGAATGGAAAGAGCACTCGCTAGTCCCACGCAATGTGGTCATCATTGATGCCGGATATAGAAAACAGGTTGATTTGAAGGTAATTTGTGCGGCACGCGATTTTTCTGAAATGCCGATGGATAGCATCTGGTCACTCATTTTTCCCCAATTGCTGCAGTTGATCCGGGAACACCGAACAACATTGATCTTCGTCAATAACCGAAGGCTTGCGGAGCGTGTGGCAGCACGGCTCAACGAACTAATACTGGGAATTCAGGATACAACGAACAATTACGCTGTACCTTTCTCGATCAACAGAGAACGTTCATTAAAAAAAGAGCCGGGTGGAAACATTTCTGCTCCAAACATTTCCGAAACTGAAACCTCACCGATCACCGTCTTTGCATATCACGGAAGCATGTCGCGCACCGTGCGGGAGCAATTGGAAACAGATTTGAAGCTCGGGAAACTCCGCGTGTTGATCACCACATCCGCGCTCGAGCTCGGCATTGATATCGGCACCGTCGATCTTGTCGTGCAGATACAATCTCCAAAAGGGATTGCACGCGGATTGCAGCGGGTTGGGCGATCTGGTCATTTGGTGAATGCCAACAGCAAGGGAAGATTGTTCGTCACCCACCGCGAGGATTTGGTGGAAAGTGCGGTCGTTGCAAAAGGCATGACAGAGCATGCCATCGAACGCTCTATGATCCCACAAAATTGTCTGGACGTGCTCGCGCAACAGATCGTTGCCATGGTTGGGATCGAAGAGTGGAATGTGGAGGAATTATTTGATCTCGTTCGACAATCGTACTGCTACCGTTCGCTGGGTGAAAAAGTCTATCATTCAATCTTGGAAATGCTGGCGGGCCGATTTACCAACGATGCGTTTCGCGAGCTGCGGGCACGCATCATCTGGAACAAATTGCACAATCAGCTCTCTCCGCTTCCCGGTTCCTCGCTGCTTGCCATCACCAACGCGGGGACAATTCCGGACCGGGGATATTTCGGTGTCTACCTGGAAGATCTGAAAACAAAAGTAGGAGAGGTTGACGAGGAATTCATCTACGAAAGTCGTGCAGGCGATACGTTCATCCTCGGCTCCAATGTCTGGAGGATGATGAATATCGATGCAAATAAAGTGATCGTTTCCCCGGCTCCCGGGCAGCCGGCACGGATGCCGTTCTGGCGCGGCGAAGGGATTGGCAGAACATATGAACTCGGAGTACGCATTGGAGAATTCATCGAACTGATGTCGAATAAGGACCGTGCCAGTCAGGCAGCCTATTTAGGAGACTTCCCGGTGGACGCAAATGCTACTCGCAATATCATCAGTTATCTGGAAGAACAGCACGGTGCAACTCATATCGTTCCGTCCCACAAAAATATTGTGATAGAAGGATTCAGGGACGAAGTTGGTGATCCCCGGATCGTCGTCCACTCCTGTTACGGCAAAGGTGTTAATGGATTGCTCGGCATTGTCCTCTCCTATGTTCTTCAGCAGCGGTTGAACATTGAAGTACAGATGCTCTATAATAACGACGGCATTCTGTTCCGCTGCTCGGATGCAGAACGGTTGCCGCTCGATCTTTTCACTGGTATCACTCAGCATACTGCACAAGAAATTGTACTGCAGGAGATTCCGTCGTCTCCTTTATTCGGTGCACTCTTCCGGCAGAACGCCGAACGTGCGCTCCTGCTGCCGAAAGGCACTCCGGGAAGGCGCCGGCCGTTCTTTCTACAGCGACTCAAATCAGCGGACCTGCTGCAAATCGTGCGTCAATATAATGACTTTCCCATCGTCATCGAAACAATTCGCGAATGCCTGACTGATGTACTGGATTTTGAGCATTTCAAAGAAATCATTGCGGCGATCGAATCCGAAGAGATCCGGATCCACACTGTACAGAACGAAACACCTTCTCCGTTTGCATCGACACTGTTGTTCGATTTTGCAGCAGTGTACATGTATGAATGGGACGACCCTAAACAAAACGCACGTCAGCAGAGTACACTACTGAACAGAGAACTTCTTGCCGAGGTTGTGGATCTGGAGGCGTTACGGACTGTCGTCCGGAATGATGCCGTGGTAACAGTGGAAGAACAATTACAATTCACCGCATCAACACGGCGGGCACGGACACCGGAAGAATTAATGGAAGTATTTCTGCGCCTGGGAGAACTGTCCGAGACGGAAACGACACACAGGGTAACGGACACGGCATTTACCGCTACTCTGTTATCGCGCGGTATCATAGTGCCGGTTTCAATCGGCACCCGTACGTTTTACATTTCCGCGGAAGAGGTCCCGCTCTATCGCCCTATCAGCAGCATTGATGCGGACATCATCGCGCAGCTGCCGGATGATCTCCGGAACGCCCGGTTCGAACGAAATGAGGCTCTGCGGTATGTCATTATGCGAATGCTCCGGTCCCATGGAGTACTGAGCACTGATGAAATTGCAGGCCGTTTCGCACTTTCTATTGAAGAATGCGAAAGAATTCTTCAAACACTTTCTGGGACAGAAAATATTCTCCACGGCATTCTATCAACTGCCAGCACAACCGAACAATGGTCCTACCGTCCTAATCTCGACAGGATTCATCGTGCTTCGATCTCTATTCTACGCAAGGAAATCAAACCGGCCACAATCCCGGAATTCACACAACTTCTGCTGCAATGGCAGCATCGTCATCCATCTGCACAAATGAATAACGAGGACGACATTGGTGATATTCTGGATGTGTTGCAGGGTTGCGCATTGCCGTCCGAGCTGTGGGAAGTGGAAATTCTTGGCAGCAGGTTTCAACGGTATGAAGGACGGATGCTTCGACAATGCACACAACGCGGAGAATATTACTGTATCGGAACGGACAGTGGAAGATCGTTATGGATCCGTCGTGGCGAGGGCATGGTCTTCATGGCACCAAAAGATCAGGCAGTGGATGGACTATCCAAGCACAGCGTGGAAATTTATCAATGTATTAGAGAGAACGGAGCCTCCTTCCTCTCCGATATCCGGGAAAACACCTCCTATTCTCTTGCGGCAATCAACCGGTCATTGTCAGAACTCTTCTGGCGGGGACTTATCACCAATGATATCGTGGACGAGGTGTTGCATATCAAACGATTCAGAACGACTGAAACAGAACTTCCTGCAGAGCGGATCGAGATCATCAACCCCCGCAGGAACCCTCTTCGTTCTACGGCGATGAAAAGTGTCCGTACGGCATTAAAACAGGTCCCCGGCTGGAATGGCCGCTGGTCTCTTGTTCATACTAAAAGTATCCTCGGTGCATCCGTGAGCGATGAAGAAAAAATTCGTCATCAGGCAGTTCAGTTATTAAACAGGTATGGAATCGTCGCGCGGGAGGTCGCAAAACGGGAAGAGAATCTGCTCCCTTGGTCCCTGCTGGCGATGGAATTCCAACGAATGGAAATGCGGGGGGAAATTCGCCGTGGATATTTTGTGGAAGGACTTTCCGGAATGCAGTTTGCGCATCCCGATGCCGTCCGCATTATCGACGAAATCAAGGCACGTCCGGCAAAGAACGATCCTCCGATTGTTCTCAATTCCTGTGATCCAGCCAATCCCTACGGTTTCGGAATCGATTCTTCAGCATTTTTCGATCCTTCGGTCCGGATCGCCAGAATGCCGGGAAACCATATCATCCTTCATAACGGCACTCCAATCGGATGGATTGAGAATTTTGGTGCAAGGCTTTTCCTGCAATCAGTGACGGATGCACTACGCCAGGGATTGATACAATACATCCAACTTCTACGCAGTTCTTATCCGGATAGAAATGAGATTATCATCGAGTACTGTAATACACTCCGTCCATCGGAGTCGCCGGCTGCAGAATTGCTGACGTCGCTCGGCTTCTATCGTGACAGGATGCAGACGTTGCGGCTGGAATTGCGGTGATACTATGCTCTGGATGTGCTTCAGTTCGCACATCCAGAGTGGATAGAAAGAGGAAGTATTACTTCAGTATTACCATCTTGCGGGTCTGCACAAAACGATTGTTGGGATTGATAACATCGACTGCGTCAATGCTATAAAAATAAAGCCCCGACGACAGTGTTGAAGCCGAAATTTGATGTAGATACACGCCCCCCTCTAATTCTTTGTCGATTGGCGTTTCGATAACTTGTCCCAACGTATTGACAATGTGCAACACCACTTTGCTCCGATTCGGCAGGTCAAAATGGATGGTTGTTGAAGGGTTAAACGGATTGGGGAAATTTTGGCTCATCGCATATGCTACAGGAATACTTCTCTGTTGGGCGGACACAGCTACAACGAATCCAATGTCAAACTTCCATGCAGCCGTATCTGATCCGGATGCATAAACGAATGAATTGTCTTCATCCACAGCTTTCACATTCCAGAAATATCTCGTATTTGATTTTAAAGGTTCATTTGCCGGCACGGTATAAAACGAATCGGTTACAATCTGTGTCACTATGGCTGGTGATGATATGCTGTCGGCGGCATAGGCCAATTCATAGTGAATCCCGCCATTATGGTCTTTATCGAAAGATCGAGTCCATTGAAATGTCGGCGTCGTTGCGGTTTCATTGAGCACCGCACCTTTTGCTGGGGCTAGTAAGGAAAAGTTTTCCGGAAGATCATTCACCCAATTTACCGTTATTCCTATCGAATCAATCACCGTTTCCAATCCATCGGATGCAGTAAAAATAATTGTATCAGTCCCTGACCATTCCGGTGCCAGCGTTGCGGTAACTATTGCACCGTTTTCAATTTGTAACGTAATCGCCTTAGCGTTGCAGAAAACGGAGTACTGCAGCACATCGTTGTCCGGATCATTAAATACAGCGCTCAGATCCGCGATGGTAAATGGTGGCGTATCTTCATCCACAACGATATCGGGAACGGCATTTGTAATTATCGGCGCGTGATTCGTATGTCCGACAAGATGGACTTTTGCAACATCACCATTCGTTGTCCAAGTCGGGCTGACAGGAGTTTTCACCGTTGCTTTATATCCATTGATCATAAATGACAGCAATTCGCCGGGAGACGCTCCTTCATCTACGGATGATGTTGTTGCATCATCTCTGTACACAGGCACCAATCCATATTTCCCTGATGCTGTTACGGTATACGTGCCGCAATGAACACCTTGCGGATCGAACACATCAATCACATCACCCGGTTGAACGGGGTTGCCATCGAACCATGTTGAGTCGCTCCAAAAACTGACCCACTCATTGGTTGCAATCACATCGGTTTGTATCGATGCGGAAACTGGCACTTCAACCACAGACTGATTCGCTGCATTGGTATAGAGGAGAACACTCCCGGACACGGCTCCAGAACCTAACGCCGGAGCAAACGCAATGTTGATGTTTGTATTTTCACCAGGATTAATCACCACGGAAACTGGTGTCGCCACAATACAATCCGGGAAATGATAATATGATTGCACAGAATCAATACGAAGTGGCTTCAACCCCACATTAGCGACTTGTATTGACTGCTGTGCAATCGTATGTAGTGCTACTGGTCCAAAGTCCAATGACAGTGGAGTAACTCCAATCAATGGTTCCTCAACAACCAAATTGATTTTTTTCACATCACCGTTCGATGTCCACATCGGCACAACCCCATTTTTACTAAAAGCCGGTTTGCCGTCAATGGTGAATGAAATTGTATCTCCAGGAATTGCTCCCTCATCACCCTGAGTTGATCCGTCGTCACGGTACACTGCCATCAAACCGTACGAACCGGACGTCGTCACGATATACTTCCCGCATACAACCCCATGCGGATCGTATGCGAGAATAACGGAACCGATAGGAATTGCATCATGGTTAACGGTACTGCTGTCACTCCAAAAACTCACCCATTCGTTGGTAGGGATTACCTGTGAATACAGCGAGGAGAAACAGCACAAACATATGAACGAGATGAACAATAGTTTTTTCATAGCATCCTCGCTTACTTTATCAATACCATTTTCATGGTTTTTTTGAAATCTCCAGCGGTTATGTGATAGAAATACACTCCAGAGGCGGCGCTCACACCGTCTTGTGTCTTTCCATCCCACTCTATACTGTAGAATCCAGCGGATTGGTGATTATTGACCACAGTCGCAATTTCCTCGCCGAGCATGTTGTAAATCTTCAATGATACGCTCGCATCCTTCGGCAATTCGTACCGGATGGTTGTGGAAGGATTGAATGGATTCGGGTAATTTTGACTTATGGAGAATGTTTTTGGCAGCGATCTCAAATCACCACCCAGCGCCGTGACAATAGTGCCGAAATTAAACACGTCTCCGAATTGCGTCCATCGAATTTCCGTCGGGACTTTTACCGTACCGATAAACAGAGACACTCCTTCATTCGGCACGGCACCTTCGTCGGTTTCTGTATTTGGATCGTCGCGATAGATCGGCAGTAATCCAAATTTGCCCGGTTGAGTCACTACATATTCTCCGCACACAACACCGTTTTTGTCAACAGCGGTTATTTTTGTGCCGACAGAAAGGAGCTCCCCATCCATTCGAATGTTGTCACCCCAAGTACTGATCCATTCATTCGTCGGAACAACATTGGTATGGGAATTACGACTGTCGTCACGACGGACGATTGTTGCGGTTCTGGAGTGCAACTCCAGAGGATTCTGATATGTCAATGTTTCGGGACTGGTTGTTTTAATCCAATAACCAAATCCCGGATTCAAGACATGCAGCGTATTAAATTCCGACGGGATTGAGGGATCATAGGTTAATCCACCACCGTCAAATCCCAACACAACCGACGTATGATTCATTACGCTTGCCAATGCATGTGCTGTGGAGTCGGATTGTTGTGGTAAATAACTGACCAGATTGAAACCTGATTCCAAGAAGATAGGCGACTGCATATCCACTGGTGTACCAATGACATCCAGCGCGGTAGCGGATGTCATCTTTAACCAGAATCCGTGGAAATGATCCATCGACTTGAGCGTATTGAATTCAGACGGTATTGCCGGATCGAACGTTAATCCGCCTTGTTCAAAACCAAGAGCCACCTTCAATTGGGAAAGAATCGGCGATAACAAAACGGTTGTGGAATCGATTTGTGTATCCACATTCCAACTGATAAGATTCCAGCCGGTATTCAACGGCAAGGTCATATGCTGTTCTTTGCTCAGTATAAACGTGCCGAATGTTTGCGGTGCTGCCCAAATGCTGCCGATCGGCAAAGAGCCGTTGAACCGGTAATAATAACTGCCGGGCACGTCGGAATCGTAATTGAATATCCATAGATTTACCGAATCACCATCAACGGCAAAGTATTCCGATCCCAATTCGATAGCAATTTCATACTGCAGATGGCCGCTTGTCATTGCCGCTTTTGCAGTTACACCGGCAGGATGTGCAATAGGTGAAGTAAACGACACGGAAGGATAATCGCCATACATACCTCGGAACATTGTCCATGTGGAATCATTCTGGTAATTGACCCAGAAATTCCCTTCCCGAGTCGTATTATCAGCATCCCACGTATGATTATTATCCGCATCGAAATAAATTCCAATTTCGTTGAAATCAGTGCCGGAGGTGTTGCTCATATCATCGATCGCCAGGTACAACATGGTCGATGTGTTCTTGATTTTCGCCTTAATTGGTTGTGGATTTCCATCAAGGTGAATGTCAACCGTCGTGGCATCGTTCCATTCGCCCGCTGCAATTATTCCATCGAGTGAAGGTTCTACAGATGCATACAACGACTGGTATGTTTGCCCTCCCATTTGCGGTGTCGCATTCATTTCCATCGAATAACCGCTCTCACCGTTACTATACATTGTCGTTACGACATAATAATATGTTTGTCCGTTCACGACATCGTAATCAACATAATCTCCATGGTCGCCATAGGTTCTCCCTGCAGTGAACACAGACGCGACAAAATCATACGGGCCTCCGGATGTAGCGCTTCTATACACATTAAAATGATCCACTGAGAGCGAAGCGGTAGAATGTTTGTCGTTAGTACGATTGGTCCGTGAGAGTTGGTCATTCAATAACTCCTGACCGCGTTTCTCTTTTCCAAGAGAATTCACTACCGTTTGCTTCGGCATCGTATTCCCCAACATCGGGATCGATAAGAGAGTCTTATCTGTCGAGATCAATACCGGGGAAATATTTGGATCAGATTCCAAATCCCATGTTAACGGAACGATTGCATCAAACCCATTTCCGGCAAAAACGTTCACGGGAGCAGGCAGTTGGACATTGAATTCGGTATACCGGATATCTTGTTGAAGATTGGTTAACGCATCATAGAGAATCGTCATTACGGTATATGTTCCAGGCGTCAGAGTTGTCGGCAGCATAAAGAATTCACTGAACGGTTCATCACCGGGACTAACCGTCAGCGTACGATTTGTACCTAGAATTATGTTATTACTTGGATCTACAATATCCGTTTCAACGCGAACAGACATTGGCAATGAATCTGTGTCAACTTCTTCATAAGTCCAAAGCGAGTCACCCGGACTATACGTGGATTTGTTCGTATTGACGAATCGGAAATGTGCCAATCCTGTTGCGCCGTTAATGACAAGCTGGCCCCAATCAACTGTTACAGCCCAATAACTGATATTCAAAACATCGATAAAGACCTGAACAAGATTCTTTCCGTTCGGTCCCGGAACAATCCATGCAGGATCGATAAAGAAGATCGATGTACTCCATTCTCCATTCGCTCCTGTGAGATAACCGATAAAATGTCCATTAAACACAACGGAATCCCGCTCTCCTGAATCCCAATCCACATCCCATACCATCATATTAAGTTGTGCAGAATTAATAGCGTCGGCGTCAACAAAAACATTGAATTCGATCGGCGCCCTGACATCATCGTTAAACAGATAATTATCCATGTCGAAATCGGGTATGCCGGCCAGAACATTGTTTTCGTTATCATCCGTAGTAAAATTGGGAAGCAGTTTTACCATCGATGCTTGAACTTGTACGTTGCTCTTAAACGGATCGTTGCTGGCAATGTTTATCGTTCCATGATACTCACCGGAGGCTAATCCGGTTCCGTCGAATGTCACTACGATTTCGATACTATCATTCGCCGCCACCGAACCACTCAACGGACTTTCTGTGAGCCAGCTGATGCTTGCAATCGACTGAGGTGACTTTCTATTCGCCGATTGCGGTACCGCCTTGGGATTTGACATCGCAGAACGAAGCGAAACCGGCGAATTGAGTTTAGCGCTCGGTTTCCCATCATTCATAGCACTGTTTTTTATCGCGATATTTTTTATGCGAACATTCTTTGTGCCAATCACGCCATTTGCTCGACGGACACCATCATTGTTCGCAAACTGTTTCATCACCATCGCCATCATGGTGTCGGAGATTGTGAAATCAAGCGGTTGAGTGCCAACATTTTTGATGAAGAAACTCATTGTTGTCGATGCATCGCCGGTAACAAAAGTATGCAATGAATCTTTTGTCACAACAATCGCAGGACGATTACCTGGCGTGACGGTGAGATGAACGGGAACAGTTTTTGAACTGTTCACAGGATCATTACTCGTAAACAATAACGTGGAAGTATATTGTCCAACAAATAAATTCGATGCATTAAGACCCAATTCAACATCTTGCGAGGTGTTCGAAAGCACCGTTCCAGAAGTAGGGTTAACTGTAAGCCATTGTGACTGACTCTGCAAAGAGTACGGAATCATATTGACGAGAATGTTCCCTGCGCTTTGCCCCACGCCGAAACCGAATTCCAATGTTTGACCGGATGCAATAACTTTTCCATTCCCCCAATTGTATTCAATGAGCGTAATATTGTTTTGATCATCGGTTGTTATGACGTGAACGTTAGCTCCAACATTACTAAAAAACACATGGCTAGCATACGTACCGTTGAATGGATTAGGAATTCCAGCAACAATCGGGTGAGTAACATCTATTATATGGTTTACATTCGAGAGCAAGCGGTGATATGGAATCCCACCCGGAAGTGTATACGTAGAAACAGATCCAGTTGAATTATCTGCGGCATGATATTCCAACACTCCGCCAGCGATTACAAAATCATTTATCTTAGCGCTATTCAGCTGCAACTGAGTATAAAAAGATGACGATTGATCGCTTGCAACAATTACGAGTTTATATTGAGAGAGTGATGTTGCCGATAATTGTGAAGAATTAAGAATATCATATGGAACTGCTAAGCTGTTTAATATTACCTGATTGGCATTAAATCCCCATGGATTTACATCCTGAATCAACAGTACTGTTGACGTTGGAGATAAATGAGGTTTTGTTAATTGTACCGATTTGTTGCCTTCTCGATATTCAGCACTGTTGCCGTCTATTTTCTTAGATTTATTGATAGCCAATTTTTCACGCAACACCTGTGACGCTGCAATATTCTGCGGCTGACCCAGGTTCCACGTTAAAGTTCCTTGACCTGTATTTCCAATGGTTAGTATTTGAATTGTACTATCACCTTCTTCAAGCGTAACCATTACGGAGTCGGGTGTCACCGTCAGTACCGGCGGGAAAACGCCTCGTCCTTGTAGAGTAACCGTGACATCTCCTTGAACTGTATCATTGTTCGATATTGTCAGCATACCATTGTACTCAAGGGAATCTGAGGGTATAAAAGTCACAATTATCGGTTGTGTCGCTCCGGGAGAGAGAGTAAAGTTGGTTATATTCGGAACAAATTCCGCAACTGTCGATACAATATTACTGACAATCAATTGATCACTTCCAGCATTATGCACGTTTATAGTATCTGTTTTAGTCAATCCGACAAATATTGTACCTGCGTTGATCGAATTAGGAGTAACCTCAATAATCGGATGACCAGTAACGTGCAGACTTGCAGGAACTTTTTTTGAACTCATTCCTGGATCATTACTTGCAATCAATATTTCTGTTCGATAATCCCCACCTAAAAGACCTGTTGCATTAAACGCAACTTCGACATTTTGTGTCTCTCCTGGCGGCACGGTACCAGATACTGGCGAAACATTCAGCCAATCCATTGATTCACTTACATAGAAAATAGCGTTAGCTAAAATCTTTGCACCATCGGTGTTACTATTCCATAATCCTGATATCACAGCATCGGACACAGGAAAGAACCCTAAATCAACACGTCGAACTTTTGATGGTCCGACATTATCTTTATAGACGATGAGCGGTTTCCCATTGTCCCAGTCCGCCACTTTAACAGCACCTGTTGAAACAGTAGTATTCGAAGGCCGGAATCCATATGAACCAGTTGTAAACGACGTAACTCCTTGCATAATCGGATGTGTCGGCTCATAAATGGTTCCTAACGATCCAGAGGTATATTCGGCAGACCCAAAATCGATCAACTTGTATGTTGAAAAATTTCCGCCGAGTTCACTGTTCGGGACACCGCTGGTTTCAAATATAGCGCAAACTACTCCGCCACCGGATTCAATATATTCAGCGACCACATTGCCCAGTGCTACTTTATCGGGCCATAAATAATCACTAAAAACAAGAACAGCTTTGAACGCCTGTAATTGCGATAGGGTCGGCACTACCGATCTTCCGTTTATTAATGTAATACTATTGAATTTACCGGTAGAGAGCAGTTTCGTACCGACATCTTGCACCCAATCAATATCTTCAGCATGGATAATTGCGATGTCAATACCTGAGGCAATTGTTGGGCTTTCCAAAGTGCTAATCGCTTGTTCTGATGTCCAATTTTGATTTCCATTGTTTTTCAATGATGGAGATACTGATGATACCTTCTGTCCGGCACGCGGTGGGACCGCAATGCTTCGCAATTGCTGCACAACGGTTTCAACATTCATGCGTGCGATAGATGTGGTGTGAGAAGTTATATTCCACAACAAATTTTTTGTTCCGATATTCCCTATCGTCATCAAATGCGTTATGCTGTCTCCTCCCCATAAAGAAACAACAAATGAATCGGGAGTGACGCTCATGGACGGCCGCGTAGAGTCATTATTAAAAAATACCGTCGGCAGATCGACTATTCCTGCTGTTAATGGAAGGATTCTATTCCCATATTGCCCTCCAGGTCCAACCGCTCCTTCCCAATG
>JBAYJG010000068.1:0-12453 GCA_041665225.1 Bacteroidota bacterium | reverse complement strand
CGGACAATTTCCCCGGTGGATCCATTCCCCGTTTCAATCGGCACAGGAGCATATCGATTTTCAATCACAATCCCAGCCGAGTGTAAACGGCAGCATCAAAATACTTCGAGAGAAAATTGCAGAATATTCTGCAAAAGGATTTGATGTCGTCATCACATCGGACAGGACGGAGGAACTGGAGAGAATCCAGGATCTGATCGAAGAGGAAACGGTCAGACCATTGGAAGAGATTGAAGAGTATGAAAATGGTGATGAAGGTAGTTCCGGAGATGTGGACCTCAATGAACGGCCGGCATTGCGGATTATCTATTCCACGGAGTCATTTCACTCCGGTTTTATATTTGAAGCGGCACACATCGCCATCTTCACGGAGCACGAGATATTCAATCGCATGAAAGCGCGTGCGGAGCGGAAGCGGAAACGCTTCAAAGGCATTTCTGCAAAGGAACTTCAAGCGTTGCGCAAGGGGGATTATGTCACGCACGTCGATCATGGCATCGGAAAATTTCTCGGTTTGGAAAAGATTAATGTCGGCGGTGCGGAACAAGAAGTGGCAAAGCTGGAATATGCAGAGAAAGGAACGCTCTTCGTCAATCTCAATTATATCACGCGGATCCAGAAATATTCTTCTGCTGAAGGACACGAACCGAAGCTGAACAAACTCGGCAGTCCGGATTGGGAAAAACTGAAGGCGCGGACAAAGAAGAAGATCAAGGATATTGCACGCGATCTGATTAAACTGTATGCGAAACGAAAAATGGAGCCGGGATTCGCATTCCAGCCCGATACACACTGGCAGAAGGAAATGGAAGCATCCTTCATGTATGAAGATACTCCCGACCAGGCTCGTACAACGATAGAAATGAAAAAGGATATGGAATCGCCGCATCCAATGGACCGGCTGGTCTGCGGTGATGTTGGTTTCGGGAAGACGGAGATCGCCGTTCGCGCAGCGTTTAAAGCGGTGATGAACGGAAAACAGGCGGGCGTTCTGGTACCAACGACAATCCTTGCGCAGCAGCACTTTAATACATTCTCGGATCGGCTTGGACGGTATCCTGTCCGTATCGCGTTGCTCTCCCGTTTCAAATCCACAAAGGAGATCAAAGAGACTCTGCAAAAACTTGCCGCAGGCGAGGTTGATGTAGTGATTGGTACGCACCGGTTACTTTCAAAAGATGTAAAATTTAAGGATCTGGGAATACTGGTAATCGATGAAGAACAACGGTTTGGAGTTGCGGCGAAAGAGAAACTCCGCGCAATGAAAGTCTCTGTCGACACACTCACGCTAACCGCAACGCCGATTCCGCGCACACTTCACTTCTCGCTGATGGGCGCCCGCGATCTTTCAGTGATCAATACGCCTCCCAGAAACAGGCTGCCAATACATACAGAAATAGCTTCGTTTGACAAAAAGATTATCCGGGAAGCAGTCATCCACGAGATCCACCGCGGCGGACAAGTGTTTATCGTAACGGATAAAGTGAGCAACATCGATGTCTTCACCGGCACGCTGATGGAGGCGATTCCCGAAGCGCGGTTCCGGTTTGCCCATGGACAGATGGAAGGGCATGAACTGGAAAAGGTGATGATCGATTTTCTCGAACGAAAATTCGATGTGCTGGTGACGACTAAGATTGTGGAATCGGGCGTCGATATTCCCAGCGTCAATACGATCATTATCAACAGAGCGGATAAGTTCGGGTTAGCGGAATTGTATCAACTGCGTGGCCGGGTCGGTCGTGCAAACTTGCAGGCATATGCGTATCTGCTTGTTCCGCCGATCAATCTGCTGCCGAAGCAGACGCTGCGGAGGTTGCAGGCGATTGAAGAACTCACCGAACTCGGCTCGGGATTGAATCTTGCGATGCGCGATCTGGAGATCCGCGGCGCGGGAAATATGCTTGGCGGGGAGCAGAGTGGATTTATTATGGAAATGGGATTTGAGATGTACACCAAAATATTGGAAGATGCCGTTGCAGAATTGAAGGAGCAGGAATTTGCCGAAGTCTTTGCCGCAGAGCTTACACAGCCCGAAAAGCGTACTATGGAAACACAAGTCGATGCAGACATGGAAGCATACATTCCCGAATTTTACGTTGAAAGCGATACGGAGCGGCTCGATCTGTATCGCCGGCTTTATAAGACAACAACACAAAAAGAAGTGGATGAATTGAAGGCGGAACTGATTGACCGGTTCGGAGCGGCGATGGAAGAGGTAGACGATCTCTTTTCGCTGGCATCACTCCGCGTGCTCGGCTCCCGTTCCAATATTCGGAAAGTAGAATTGAACAAACGGACGCTCCGTCTCTATCTGCCGATGGAAGAGGATGCATTTTTCTATGAAAACGGATTGTTCACCCGGATGATGGAAACGGTTTCCGGGATGAAAGAGCCGCAGATCCAGTTGAAACAGGAAGGGAAGAATCTGTATCTGCAAACATTCCTGAATCATGCTGAAGGTCAGGAACGAACTCGTGAAGCATCGGCGGTGATGGAACATTTTATGTCATAAAAGGGACGAAAGAAAGTTGCATGGAAAAGAATATTTCTGTTGTATTGTTCGATCTGGGAAGAGTGTTGATGCATATCGACTTCGATGCGTTTCCCAATGGACTTGGATTGACGACACCGTCGTTGCGATCACAGTATGATCAAAAAAAAGTCCAACAGACTGTTCGCTCGTACGAAACAGGAAATAGTTCAACAGAAGAATTTTTTGATTCGCTGTATGCGATCTTTCAACAACAATTTTCCCGGGAACAGATACGGAATGCATTCGACGGCATTATTGTTTCTGACAATGTAGAGATCGTTCCGTTCGTTGAACAGATCCGTCAGCAGTACCGGATCGCAATACTCAGCAACACCTGTGAAAGTCATTGGGAAAAAGTACTCCGCATCTCATCAGTAATAAAAATGTTTCCCGATACATTCACTTCATTTCACCTAGGCGTAATGAAACCGGAAAAAAATATTTTCGAAAAAGTATGCGCATTGCTTCATGTCGAAATTGGTTCGGTTATTTTTATTGATGACTTGCAAGAAAATGTCGATGGAGCACGGGCAGCTGGGATGAAAGGAATCGTTTTTCATAACGCAGACCAACTTCAAAAAGATTTTCAATGGTATAGCTCAATAAGCCACTTAAAGTAACTTCTCAGGTATCCGCCGTAAAGAATTGCCATTCAGACTTTCTGTCAGTCCCCCCAAAGAGAAAATTCAAAAAATCTTCAAAAATATCCCTGTTTATTGGTGTTACCACTTGACTTTAGATCGAAATTCAGTAACTTTGTTTCCATTGGTGGGTGAAAGTGGGTAAAAAATAATCAACAAAATAGGCGTATTCCTGAAGTGTCAACTTTCAAAGGCTCATTCCATTATACAATAGACAATAAGGGTCGCATAAACATTCCTGCAAAAATGAGGAAGAACCTTGCACCCGAAGCGAACAATTCCTTTGTGGTCACACGGGGATTTGAGTCGTGCATCTTTGTCTATCCGAACGATGAATGGGCAAAACGAGAAGCAGAGATAGGATCCCTGCAGCAGACAAATCCGCAGGACCGTTTGTTCACTCGGCTGTTGCTGCAATACGCAACCGACGTAGAACTCGACGGGCAATATCGCATCGTTCTGCCGAAGGAGTTGATCCAGTACGCACATATTGAAAATGACGTCGTCATTCTTGGCGTGTTCGATCGGATTGAAGTATGGAATCCGGATGAGTATAAAAAATATCTTGATGCACAGCAGGAAGATTATCTAACTGTCGCATCGAAAGTGTTTGAAAAGAAAGAATAAGTACGCGTGTTGAACGAATAGCGTTGAAAAAGCGTGAGTAACAGTATTTCGTGTCCGTGTTGTTTATTAAAAGAGAATTGTCACAACCGTCCTCATATCATATTCCGGTGATGCTGAACGAAGTGCTTGAGCATCTGATTACCTCGAACAGCGGAACATACGTCGACGGGACATTGGGGGGAGGGGGGCATGCAGAAAAGATCTGTGAACGCCTTTCGGCGCAGGCAACGTTCATCGGCATTGATGCCGATGCAGACGCAATTCACGAAGCGGGGAAACGTCTGCAGCATTTCAACCTTAATGTTCAACTAGTGAACGATAACACCGCACACATCGCAGCCATACTTCGCACTCAGCACATATCAACGATTCATGGATTGTTGTTGGACCTCGGCGTCTCGTCATTTCAACTCGATGAAGCAAGCAAAGGATTCTCGTTCCGCGGGAATGAACGGCTCGATATGCGTATGGACCGACGCCAAACGCTGGATGCGTACGCTGTCGTAAACTCCTATGAAGAAACGGAATTGGCGGATGTGATCTTTCATTACGGTGAAGAACGGCTGTCTCGAAGAATCGCGCGAAGAATTGTTCTCCGACGTGAAGAATCCCCGATTGAAACGACCGGGCAGCTTGCGGCGATTGTGGAGAGCGTCGTTGGCGGTAAGTTTGCGGTAAAATCGTTAGCGCGTGTATTTCAGGCGATACGGATTGAAGTAAATAATGAACTGCACCGGCTGCAGTCTATCTTACATGATTCGCTGCAATTCATTGCGGTCGGCGGGCGGGTTGTCGTTATCTCGTATCACTCGCTGGAAGACAGAATCGTGAAGACATTTTTCAACGACTGTGCAGCAAAGTTCATCCCGTCGGGAAATAAATTTCAGCCGGATACGCCGCGGAATCCGGATTTGATTGTGCTGACAAAAAAACCATTGGAAGCAACCGATGAAGAGCAACAGCAGAATCCCCGTTCTCGCAGTGCAAAAATGCGAGTGGCGGAACGCTGTTAACATAAAAGATTGAATGGCAAAACAGTTTAAAAATACACCGATCGATGTCGCCGAAATGCCGCAGTTCAATGACCGGCAGATTTATAGCAATGCTATCGGTATTCAGTCCGATGCACAGAATTCCAATCCCGGGTATGCAATGCCGCGGCAGAACGTCCGCCGCGTTAACACAACAAAGCGCGTAAAAACGTCGAATATTGTCGGAACGCTCTTTTTGATTGCGACGGCAGCTCTATTATATGTAGGAAATGTTATTGCTGTGAACAATCTGGCAAAGGAAGTGAACGATCTGCATGCGAAACATAATCAGATTGTCAGCACGAACGAAGTGATCAAAGCGGAGATTAACCGAAAAGCAAGTTTGGAACGGATAAGTCTGATGGCGCAGGAAAAACTGGGAATGACCAATCCAAAAGAGGCGCCGGTATGGTTTGAGATCGATCCGGAAAAAGAGGTTGAAGTGAAAGAAGCACTCGAGCAGTGATGATTTTCCCGTGTCTGTGGAGTGGTGCCAAAAAAGGAAAAGTAGGAAAAACGAGAGAGCATGCGGTTCCCATTTTCTAATAAAGAGAAGAACGAAACAACGGAAACTCCTCAGCAGAAGGATTACAAACATCGTCTGCTCGCGGTGAAGATCGTCTTTTTGTTTCTCTTTGCGGCAGCTGCGGTGAGATTGGTGCAAATCCAACTGTTGGACTCCGGAAAATATCAGGATATCGCAAAGAAACAGTACGAAGCAACTGTGCCGCTGATCGCTCAGCGCGGATATATTTACGACCGGAACGGAAACGTGCTTGTCGCCAACTCGCAATTCGTTTCCTTTGCCGCCGACCCGAAAATTGCGGGAGAGGATGCCGCATTCATTGCGAAGGAATTTTCCAAAGTAACGGGAAAACCGGAACGGGAATATGCTGCAAAACTAAATAGCAGCAAACGCTTTGTGTGGATGGAACGTCACATGCGTCCGGATGTCGCGGAACTGATCCCGCTGAAGAAGATGGGCGGCGTCGTCCGGATGAACGAAGCGATGCGGATCTATCATTACGACGAACTTGCTGGACAGGTGCTCGGCACAACGAATATCGACAATGTCGGAGTGAGCGGTGTCGAACAGCAATTCAATGATGTGTTGCGCGGTAGAGACGGTTATGTGATCATGCAAAAGGACGGGCTCGGCAGAAAACGTCCATCAGTGGATTATCCGAGGGAAGAAGCGGTGGATGGACATTCATTGGAACTGACCATCGATCTTCAATATCAGTCCATTGCTGATGAAGAATTGAAAAAAGGGATTGCGCGAACCCAGGCGGAAGCAGGACTAGTGGTAATGATGCGGCCCCAGACGGGAGAGATCCTTGCAATGGCGAATTTTCCGCAAGTGAATCTGAACCGTGTGCAGGATGCGGATGCATTGAAGAACAGAATCATCTCAGATATGTATGAGCCCGGTTCGGTTTTTAAGATTGTTACGGCGTCTGCTGCATTGGAAAACCAGGTTACGACACTGGACAAAAAATTTTATGCGGAGAATGGGAAATACCGGATCGAATATCCCGGCAAGAAGGTCCGATGGATCAACGATTCGCATCCCATGCGCGATGTGACATTCCTGGAAGCGATGGCGTATTCATCCAACATCGTCATGGCGAAAGTGAGTGATCTGATCGGTCAGGAAAAGTTGTATAAGCAGGCGCGCGATTTCGGTTTCGGCATGGCGACCGGTGTCGAACTTCCTGCTGAAAGCAACGGTCAGTTGAAGAAGACATCGGAATGGTCCATGGCATCGCTCAATTCGATCGCATATGGATACGAAGTCGGTGTCACACCGCTGCAGATCGTTTCCGCCTATTCAGCAATAGCTAACGATGGTATTCTGATGAAACCGTACATCGTGCAGCGGGAGCGGGATGAAAATGGACAGGAAGTTTTTACGGGCCAACCGCAAATGATCCGTCGCGTCGTTCAAAAGAGCGTGAATAATCAGTTGAAGCAGATGCTCGAGGGTGTCGTCGAATTCGGAAGTGGTATGGTGGTGAAAACACCTGGAGTCCGCATCGCAGGAAAAACCGGAACATCCCGGAAACATGTCAACGGCAAATATGAAGAGGGAAGCTACAATGCATCGTTCGTCGGATTCTTTCCGGCTGAAAAGCCGGAGATCATCTGCCTGGTGATGATTGAGAAACCAAAAGCGGGCGGATATTATGGCGCGACTGCAAGTGCCCCAATATTTAAAGCAATCGCAGACCGCATCATCAATAATAATGGTTTGATTGCAAAGACAATGATCGCCGAACAACAATCTCCTCCTCCGTCGGAAACACAGCGGAAAGATGCTCCGGTTTCGATTCCCGATGTTGCAGGAAGCGATGTGGATGAAGCGATCAAATCGCTCCAGCAATCCGGACTCGCATCAAAAGTAATCGGCACCGGAGAAGAAGTCGTCCGGCAATATCCGCCGGCAGGCAAGAAAGTGGAGCCCGGCACCATCGTGCAGTTGATGATGAATGAAACTGAACAAACGGTGATAGCGGGAGCGCTGAAAGTGCCCAATGTCCGCGGAATGAGCGTCCGCCGCGCTGTGAATAAACTGGCTGCAGAACAGCTCGGAGTGTCCATCGTCGGTTCTGGTATTGTGGCGAACCAGTTCCCGAGTCCGGGTACACCGATGAAACAGGGAATGAAAGTAACGATCATGTGTGAGCCGAAATCAGTTTCGACAGCACAATTGTATTAAGGAATATCGCAATGACATTGTCCGACATATTGCAAGGTGTTTCGGTCTCCAAGATGTTTCAAACGATGTACGGTAAGATGGTGACGACTCACGATGTGAAGATCAGCGGCGTCCAATACGATTCTCGTCTCGTCCAGCGGGAGAACCTGTTCGTGGCACTCAGAGGGAGCGGTGTGGATGGCCATAAATATCTTTCGGATGCGATTGCCAGCGGAGCGAAGGTGATCGTCATTGAAGATGACAATGCAATACCTGATTCCATGTGCATGCATACAGGAACAGTGAAGGTAGTTGTCAGCAATACGCGGAAAGCGCTGGCGCAGATTGCAGCGAACTATTACGGTCATCCCGCGGCAAAAATGACCATGATCGGTGTGACCGGAACGAATGGAAAAACAACAACGACATATTTAATCAAACAGATGTTGGAAACCGACCCGAAGATTAAAGCAGGATTGATCGGGACAGTGGAATATGTTATCGGCAGCGAGCGGTTTACGGCAACGCATACGACTCCCGAATCACTGGAGCTGCAGAAACTGTTTTCCCGGATGGTGGAACAGGGATGTACGCATTGCGTCATGGAAGTGTCGTCCCACGCGCTGCATCAACATCGCGTGCATGGGATCTCCTTTAACGCCGCCGTATTCACGAACCTGACACAGGATCATCTGGATTATCATGGAACGATGAAGGAATATTTTGCTGCAAAGAAAATTCTCTTCGACGGTTTATCCGAACAGGCAATTGCAGTGACAAATACCGACGCGACGTATGGTGACAGAATTGTGGAAGGATGCAAAGCGAAAGTATTTACCTTTGGCATCACGAACGAAGCGGATGTTCAGGCGCAGGATGTGGAAGTAACGGTGAACGGATTTACTGCAAAGATTGGCACTGAATCGATATCGACATCGCTTGTCGGAAGATTCAATGTGTATAATTTCCTCGGCGCGTACACGGTGTTGAAAGGACTTGGGTTTCCACTTCAGACAGAAACATTTCGCAAACTCACTCCTGCGCCAGGACGGTTTCTGCAAATTCATTCGCCGAAAGGATGGACTGCAATTATCGATTATGCACACACTCCCGATGCACTGGAGAATTGCCTGCAAACAATACACGATGTGCTTCCGGCGGATCGGACGAACAAAATCATTACAATTTTCGGTGCTGGCGGAGACAGGGACAGATCGAAGCGTCCGAAAATGGGTGCGATAGCCGGACGGCTGAGCGATGTTGTGATCGTTACATCCGATAATCCCCGAACAGAAGATCCGATGAAGATTGTTGCCGACGTGTTCGAAGGGATTGCGTCAAAACCAAAAGCGATCATCGAAGTCGACCGGCGGAAAGCAATCGCAAAAGGGATCAGCATGGCACAGGCGGATGACGTGATCTTGATCGCCGGAAAAGGGCATGAAGAATATCAGGTGATCGGAAAAGAAAAGATCCATTTCAGCGACAGAGAAGAAGTATTGAAACAGATCAATTAATCGGAACTTGAATCACGATGGAGAGTTTTTCCGGCCATCACTGTGCGACGATAGAATGAAAAAAATCACAGCAAAAGATCTGCAACATTTAACAGATGCTGAACTCATCAACAAGGAATTGTTGAAGAGGCGTCCGATCTCTGGCATATCGACCGATTCGCGAGCCGTTGCGAAAGGTGATCTGTTCTTTGCATTAAAGGGCGAAAATTTTGATGCACACAATTTTATCGATACGGTCGTGAAGGCTGAAGCAGCAGCGATCGTGGTCCACAGGGAATGGGCGCAGAAGAATGATCTGTATTTCCGGACATTTCCCTGTGCGTTCATCATTGTGAATGATACGACCGTCGCTTTCGGTGAACTAGCAAGGATCTATCGCCGGAAATTCGAACTTCCGATTATTGCAATTGGAGGAAGCAACGGTAAAACAACTACCAAAGAAATGGTGACTGCGGTGCTCCGGATGAAGTACAATGTGCTGAACACGCAAGGGAACCTGAACAATCACATCGGGGTCCCCCAGACACTATTCCGGCTGCGGTCGAACCATGATGCTGCGGTGGTCGAAATTGGTACGAATCATTTTGGAGAATTGAAGTATCTCTGCTCCATCGCGGAACCGACACACGGTCTGATTACGAATATCGGCAAGGAGCATCTCGAATTTTTCGGTGATGAGGAAGGCGTGGCGAAAGAAGAAAAAGAATTGTTCCGGTATTTGAAAGAGAACGGCGGAACGGCATTCGTGAATTGTGATGACAAGTTTCTGGCTGGCGACAGTTTGTCCATAAAAAAATCGTTTTGTTATGGCGTGGTGTCGAAAGCAGATATTCGTGCAAAAAAAGTGGAACTCAACGAGTTAGGACACGCATCGTTCGATGCGGTTTGGCAAAAAAAGAGTGTTTCGTTTGTCGTACGATTGTCCGTTCCTGGGATGCACAATGTGACCAACGCGCTGGCAGCAGTTGCCGTTGGGTTGAAAATGAAGGTAAAACCGAAAAAGATAGCCGAAGCGCTGACAAAATTCACTTCAGCTTCAAAACGAATGGAAGTGGTATCGCAGAACGGTATCGTGATTCTGAATGATACGTATAATTCCAATCCGGATTCGGTGATCGCTGCGTTGAAGACGTTGAAGTCATTCAGGAACGATGGAAAGAAAGTGGTGGTGCTGGGTGATATGCGTGAACTGGGAGAGACATCAAAGCGGGAGCATACGAATATCGGTGTGATCGTTGCCGAAACAAATTTTGATATGCTCTGCACGGTCGGGCCGTTCTCGAAATATACCAGCGAAGCGTTTGGCAATGGTGCGGTTCATTTTGAATCGAAAGACGCGCTTACTGCACATTTAAAAAGGGTTTTAAAGCATGGTGATGTGGTACTGGTGAAAGGTTCACGGGGAATGAAAATGGAAGAAGTAGTGAACCAATTGGTGAATCAAAACGGGAAAGCGGATATAAAGGAATAACAAGAATGCTGTATCATCTTTTGTATTGGATCGAACAAGTGTATCATCCTCCGGGATTCGGCGTGGTGAAGTATCTCACGTTTCGAGCCGCTATGGCTGCAATCACTGCATTGTTCATCAGTTTCATCATCGGTGGGAAAGTAATCACCATGCTGAAAGCAAAAGGGATCGTCACGACCTATCGGGAAGGATCGCCGGAAAAACATAAGTTGAAAGCAGGTACACCGATGATGGGAGGGATCATTGTCATTGCCGCGATTCTTATCCCCACGCTGCTATGGGGAGACCTGACGAACACGTATGTGCAGATGATCATCCTCGTCACTGCAGGCCTTGGCATTGTTGGATTCATGGATGATTATCTGAAAATCGTCCGAAAGAAAAAGGAAGGGCTCATCGGCTGGTACAAGATCATCGGACAGGTGACGATCGGGTTGATTCTGGGGTATGTGCTTTCAACAATGCCGGAATTAAGGGCGATCAATGCGAGCACAGTAACAACGGTGCCGTTTTTCAAGAATCTGGAATTCGATTTCGGGATCATGTATATCCCGCTCGTTATTTTCATCATCACCGCAACATCCAACGCAGTGAATCTGACGGACGGATTGGACGGACTTGCCATCGGCACTTCCGGAATTGTTGCGATGACGCTGGGAATCATAGTCTACATCTCCGGCAATATTGAATTCAGTAGTTACCTGAATATCATTTATCTGCGGGGAAACGGTGAGCTGGTTGTTTTTTGCATTGCATTAGTCGGCGCGGCACTCGGATTCCTGTGGTACAATTCCTATCCAGCGCAGATATTCATGGGGGATACCGGCTCACTTGCGCTGGGCGGAGCAATCGGCGCATTGACCGTGATGGCGAAAAAAGAACTAATCCTGCCGATCCTCGGAGGAATTTTCTTTATGGAGACGGTATCGGTAATCGTGCAACGATTGTATTTCAAGTACACAAAGAAAAAGTATGGAGAAGGGCGCCGGGTGTTTAGAATGGCTCCTATCCACCATCATTTCGAGTTGTTGGGATGGGCAGAACCGAAGATTGTTACGCGATTCTACATTCTTGCAATTCTGATGATGATCCTGAGTCTGACAACATTTAAAGTGCGGTAAGTATAACGTGAATAGTGCAGCAGTATCGGGAAAAAAGATTAGCGTCATCGGCGCGGAACGAAGCGGTGTTGCGGTTGCTTCTCTACTTCATAAAGCAAATGCAACCGTGTTCGTCAGTGATTTTGGAAACAGCGAACGGACTCGGAATCATATTGCGGAATTGAGCGTAATGGGTATTCCCGGTGAATCCGGCGGTCACAGCGAAAAGGTGTATGATTGTTCATTGATGGTTATCAGTCCGGGCGTTCCGACAAACGCGCCGGTTGTTTTGGAAGCACAGAAGCGTGGAATTCATGTCGTTGCAGAGATAGAAGTAGCAAGCTGGTTTTGTACAGGTGACATTATTGCCATCACCGGCAGTAACGGAAAGACAACCACCACAACATTACTCGGGAGGATGCTCAGCGATGCAAAGAAAAAACACGTTGTTGCGGGTAACATTGGAACGGCATTCTCATCTGTCGTTCTGGACGTTGATGCGGAAACTGTTGTCGTTCTGGAGGTGAGCAGTTTCCAATTGGATTTCATCGAATCGTTCCGGCCAAAGATCGCCGTCATCGTAAATATCACCCGGAATCATCTGGACCGGTACAATAATTCGATGGAACAGTACGCAGCGTCAAAAGCGCGGATCACGATGAATCAAACACCGGACGATATCCTGGTCTGTAACGCAGACGATGAGTGGACGCGCAGAGTGATTCGGCAACAGAAATCGGTAATCGTTCAGTTCAGTTCCAAACAGAAGATCGAAACCGGAGCCTTTGTAGAGAATGGAATGCTCGTTACAAACGTTGGAGGAATGGCGCAT
>JBAYJG010000067.1:0-12499 GCA_041665225.1 Bacteroidota bacterium | reverse complement strand
ATCTTGCTGCGAAAGCAAAGCATTATTATAAGCGTCCTACATCAATGGGCGGAGGGAGTTATTCCTTTGCCGGGTTGTCCGGAGCGGCCGGTATGGCACTTCTGGTAACAACGAGTTTTTCAAATAATTCTAATGGAACGTATGAGATAACGGTGCCGGGGGATGCAAACAGTATTACTTTCAGGGGGACTGGGAAGGTAGCTTTGGACGACACGGGGACAAATTTCCCGATTCTTGACTGTGTTGTCACAAAAAGCGGCCAACAGATTACGATAGTTCAATAACACTTCAATATACTTGAAATACAAAAGCAGATGTCAACAATGTTGGCATCTGCTTTTGTGTTTTTATCACAGAGAAATGACTCCAGATATGGTTGATTTTGACTTGATGCGATTGTATCTTTATACAAATTAGGGAAGGATTGAGTATCAATGCCAGAGTTTCGAATTGATGGGGTCTCGTTAAGCGGCAAGGCAGTGCAGGGTGTTATCAATGCGGATAATCCGAAACTTGCCAAAGAACGTGCTACACAAATGGCACGGGAACGCAAGTTTAAAGTGACCGGTGTCCACCCTCGTGCGACGTTCATCTATCGGGTAAAGAAGGGGACGGAAAAACCTGTCGATGGAGAACAAAAGGCATTTACCAAACAGGAGGTCATTGATGCATTGACGAAGATGGGATATACCGTCGTCTACGTACGGAAACAACTCTTCGGCGGCGGTGGGAAGAAAGTACCGGATATTGAAGTGGTTTCCTTCGTACGCGTCAGCGCAGACTTGATTCGTCAGAAGTTGCCGTTTAACGATATGATGGCGATGCTGATCAATGACATTCAAAATAAAAATCTCCGTGAAGCGATCCGCGATATCAACCAGGAATTAAAACAGGGAAAAGACAGCGAAAAAGCATTCCAGAAACATGAAAAAGAGCTTGGGAAATTTGCCGCTCATATGCTTGGTCTTGCATCCAAAAGTGGAAACATGGGAGAGATTTTTGAAAGCACCGCAAAATTTCTTGAGCGTCAGGCACAATTTAAAAAGGATTTGAAGAGTGCACTGATCATGCCGGTTGTTACGTTGGTGATCCTCTTTGGCGCCGTAGGGTACTATGTTGCGGTCATCTTCCCTAATACTGCAAAACTTTTCCAAAAATTCAAGATCGAACTGCCTCCGATGACGAAGGCAACGCTGAAATTAAGTGACTACCTCCAGGAAAATATCGTATGGATCATGATTTTCACGATTGCGCCGATGATTGCTTTTGGACGGTTCGCTACGACAGAGCGGGGAAGATACCTCATCGATAAATATACATGGAAGATTCCTGCTATCGGCGATTTGCTGCATAAGACGAGCATCGAAATTTTCTGTCGTGTGTTTTATGCATTGTATTCAGGATCCGGCGAGAATATCGAAGTGATAAAAATGTCGGCTGAAGCATGCGGCAATAAGTATATGGAAAGTCAGATCAAGACGATCGCGCTGCCACTGATGGTAGAAAAAGGATCAGGCATTACAGAAGCATTCGAAGCGACCGGTGTCTTTACCAAGACAGCATTGTCTCGATTCCATTCGGGGGCGGAAACCGGAACAGTGAAGAATACGGCGATGCAGCTTGCGGAGTATTACGAGAAAGAAACAGGGTATCGTATGCGCAACGCGATCGATTATATCCAATTGGTGATCTCCATGATCATTATGATCGTATTGACAGGATTGACGCTCGTTTCGTCCGAAACGGCTACCATCAAACCGAAACCTCCTGGTGGTTGGTTGACTTTCTTCAGTTATTATTTTTAATTCCTTGCAAAGGAATACCGTATGGCAGATATAGATATAACCGATAAGATTGGATATACGCTTCTGAAAAAGGGTATCATCGATTACGAGACGCTGGAGAAATCGTTGCGCATCAAGGAATCGGAAGCTGCAAAGAAAGAACGCCGCAATCTTGGTCAGATTCTCGTGTCGGAATTCAATGCCGATCATGATGCGGTCTTCCGGGAAGTTGCCAATCTCTATGCCTTCAGGGAAATCTACATTGCTGACGAGAATATCGAAAAGAGTAGGATAGATTTCATCCGAAAATTAGTTGACGGTTTGCCGGAAGGGAACCGCGAACTGCTGATCCAGACGAAGATGTTGCCGTTAAAATTCGATGAAAAACAGCCGGATAAGTTGATCATCATTTCTGCAGATCCGACGGATAGGAATATCCCGCTGATCTCAAGAAATTTCAACGTCAAAAAATACGAAGTAACGTATTGTCGGTTGAAAGATATTCAAAACCTCATCGAACAGGTCATCCCGCCGCAGAACGAATTCCTGAAACTCCTGGAGGACAATCAGATCAGCGTTGAGACTGGTGAAGAAGAGGCTAATGTTGATGAAGATGCGCTGAATGCTGAGATCAATAAGAGTGCGCTTGCGAATCTTTTTGAAGGTGCTCTCGTTGAAGCCGTCCGCACAGGAGTCAGTGACGTTCATATCGTTGCGGCCGAAGGGAAAAAAACGAACTTCATGTTTCGTGTTGACGGCAACTTGAAAATATGGCATTGCCAGGAAAACACAATGCCGGAAGCGGTGATGGCGGTGATCAAGGACCGGACGAAAAATGTCGACCGGTTTGAACGCGAGATGTCGCAGGACGGATTCATACAGCGTGTTGTTGATGGTCATCAGCTTCGTTTTCGTGTGTCCATCATGCCGATTGTCACAACGGAATTCAAGAATAAATTCGAATCGGTTGTTATCCGCGTTCTGGATGATCGGAAGGTGATTACCGATCTGAACAAACTTGGTCTGCAGGGGCCCGCCAAGACGCTCTTTTATAAAGCAATCGCGAAACCGCAGGGAATCATTATTCTTACCGGTCCGACGGGTTCCGGTAAATCAACGACATTGATCGCTGCGTTGTATCAAGTAATCGATCCGACAGTGAATGTGTTGACGATTGAAGAGCCGGTGGAATACATCATTAGAGGAGCCCGTCAGCTGAAAATCGGACCGAAGATGACCTTCGAACAATCCATCCGCGGTATTCTCCGTCATGATCCTGACATTGTGCTCGTCGGCGAAATGCGGGATAAGGTTACAGCAGAGACCGCGATTAAACTGGCGAATACGGGTCACTTGGTTTTTTCAACGCTGCATACGAACGACGCGCCGAGTGCTGTTGCCCGTTTGTATAAAATGGACATAGAACCGTTTCTGATTGCGTATGCAATCAATATCATTGTCGCTCAGCGTCTGATCAGAACGTTGTGCAAGGTGTGCAAAGCGCCGATCGATGACAATGAAAAAGGTGACTTGATAAAATTTGGATTTACCGAAGAAGATCTGAAGAACCACACATTTTACAAAGCTGTTGGTTGTGATAAATGCGCCGGCGGATATAAAGGCCGGGCAGCTATTCATGAAGCGTTATATTTTACGAAAGCGATCAAAGATATTGTGTTGAACGCCGGAGATAAAGTGGATGAGAACGCGATTCGGGATCAGGCGTCGAAGGATGGAATGTGGACATTGCGGCGATCTGGTATGGAGAGAATGAAAGAAGGTTCGACATCATTGGAAGAGGTCATCGCTTCAACGGTTGAGGAAGAGTAGCATTTTGAAGAATTTTCACACTGTCAAATGGCGGCAGTGTTCCTTTTAAGAAAAAAAAGGACTCTTTTATTCGGTATAGTTCTTGCCTCCATTCATTCGGACGTGTGCTCCGCCACAAACCGTTGGTCCGCTTTTTTTCATATTACCGTAGTATATAACTAATATCGAATATGGGATTAGGTCAAACAATGCTAACAATCATGGCGCTCATGCTTATGGGAAGGTTAATCCTTACCGTGAACAGAACGACGCTGGAGACGGGTTCGACGAAAGATGTTGCCGAATACAGGATCACGGCAACGTCGTTGGGTGTGTCTCTGTTGGAATCGGCGCATGATCTAGCATTTGATGAAGCGACAGTCGATACTTTTTTGACGTCATCCCAAATCTCTTCATTGACTGCAGCAGCAAGTTTTGGTGCGGAGACGGGTGAATCAAATTATGCGTTATTCGATGATATTGATGATTACCATGGATATATACGAATCGACACTATCCCCAATTCCGCCATTTTCATGTCAACGGCAAGAGTGGAATATCTTTCTGTCACACCCCCTTCAACGGTTACGACGACGACAACAAGAAGCTTTAATAAGCTCATTACGGTCTATGTGACCAGTCCGTATATGGTGGACTATTCGACTGTTGATTCCACTGAGACACCTGTTCAGGATACATTAAAGTTTCAATCAGTCTTTAGTTATTGGTATTTCCGTTAATCGAAATAAACTATGGGCTCGCAAACTATATTAGATCTTATTGCTTCATCGCTGGTCTTCGGCTCGTTGATGCTGATCGCACTCCGGCTCAACGGCGGAACGATGGAAAATGTGCAGGCCTTTCGCGAAGATATTCTCGTGCAACAGAATCTTGTCGCAGTATCGGAATTGTTGGAATACGATTTTCGGAAGATCGCATATTGTAAGGACTATACAGTGATCGCCTCTCCGACAGAAGCCATCCGGTTTGCTGATACATCCAAAATAATTTTTTGGACAGACTTCTCGACGGTGAGCCATCCTTATGGTGACGGTGTTCTTGATTCAATGACATACTATGTCGGTCCCACTTCTGAACTGTCGGTAACACCGAATCCGTACGATCGTTTGTTGTATCGGGTTGAGAACGATGCAACGCCGATAGGAGTGAATATGGGAGTGACGACATTCAGTATGAAGTATTATGATGCGTTGCATAATGAATTGTCAACGCCGGTCGACAGTTGCCAAATGATACAATATATGCAGATCACAATACAGGTCGAGCATCCCGTGAAGTGGACCAAGTTTTACAATACTGCGACGTATGACACTGTATACCAAAGCGCATTCTGGCGTCAAGTGCGGTTGGTTGCAAAAAATTTGAACAACCGATAGGAGTTTGCCATGGGACGATCAGCGATTTATTTGGTGATGGGAATGACATTTATTTTCCTTTTCTTCGGAAGGACGATGAATGACAGCGGTACCGAAGCATTCTCCAATGCTATTGCTTATTATGAACAGACCCAGGTATATAATATTGCCGATGCTGGAGCAAATTTGGCATGCAATCAAATTTTTCTTAATAGTGATTGGCGTGAAGGATTTTCCAATGTCTCAATGAATAATGGTTCATTCTCCGTGACAGTTGATACGACGACCTACGTAGGAAAGGTGCTACTTATTTCAATTGGAGTTTTTCAATCAGATACCCATACTGTCCGCGTTATTCTGAGTCCTAGTTCGTTAGCAAAGTTTGCAATGTATAGCGGTAATGTTTCTGCAGCTGCAAAATTACGAAGTGGTGATACGATCAACGGCCCAATTCACTTTAACAATAAATTAGTTACTCAGGGAAATCCTGTATTTACAGGAAAAGCGACCATGGGTTCATTACAGACAACTTCCGGTACTCCCACGTTTTTGGGTGGTTACCAAACCGGCGTGAATATTACGTTTCCTGATTATACTCCGAATGCTGAAGCGATTGTTGCATCCGCGTCCGCGACGGGAGGGACACATGATTATCAAAGCGGCTCTGAACTCTATCTAAAATTTTCTGTTGATGGCTCAGGTGTTTGTCAAGTACAATACAAACTCAGCTCTGGTGATTCTTATGGCGCTAAGACTCCATTATCGGATTTTGCACCGACAGGAAACATTGCGTTGGTGGATGGTGCATTGCATATTGAGGGAACTATCAAGGGTCAGGTGACAATTACATCGAGTTTGGATGCAACGTCTGCCGATGATAGTCATGGTGCAGTTTTTATAGACGATAGTGTCCGATATTACACCGATCCATTAACAAATCCCAGTTCTACTGATATGTTAGCAATTGTAGCAGCCAGTACTATTCAGGTTCAACAATTACCCATGAGAATGGATGGTTCATACTTCACAAATTCGAATATCAAATTAGCAAGTTCACTCGTTAACGAAAATCCTGCAAAACAGCTCAAAGTGGTCGGTTCTATAATTTCAAGAACAATAGGGTCTACAGATTTTGGCACCGGTGCATCAAAAGGAGCAAATTTTAATATGGTGTATGATACAAGATTGGAAGATAATCCGCCCTCAAATTTCCCATTCCCTTCTGCCGACAATGCTTTTGAGGTCTTATCATGGTATGAATAATCTGGTGTGAAGTGTTGACATTCAGTAAGCCTTTCAATATATTCACTCCAACATTTAATGTATTACTTGAAAAAGAATTCTAAACCTGTTATTTCGAGTAAGTTACATTTTTCCCAACAACTGGTATAAATTTCTATGCAAGTTGCTCCGACTGCTTCTTTAGTCATTCCTCCGGAAATTTTCGAGAAAGCTCGTACTGTTCTTAATCAGGTTATTGCACAAATACCTACGTCCACTCAAGGTTTGGAACGTCAGATTTTCATCGGAGATTTCGTAGAGAAACTTCCGATTGAAAATAAACAAATGCTGAAGCATTTTGTGGAAAGTTTGCTGTTGCGGATGCAGTTAATCAATGCATCGGATATTGATTTTGGCGGATTTGGCGGTCACGGGAAGGTGTGGTATAGAATTTTCGGCGCAAAAAAACCTGATCCTACACTTGAATCACTCACAGTTGATGATACAAATGTTCTGATCCAGTCTCTGATATCGTCCAGACAGCGGCAATACCTGTATGAGATGAAGAATCTCGACTTTTCCTATATGATCACAGACGGTGACAAGATGCACCGGTATCGTGCTGATGCATATATGGATCTGGACCAGCTTGCATTGAATATGCGGGCAATCAATGCGACGGTGCGGCCATATAAGTCTTTGGAATTACATCCCAATGTAACAAAGATCGTCAGTCTCGCACATACAAAAGAAGGTCTTATCCTTATTACGGGAATCACCGGATCTGGAAAAAGCACGACACTGGACGCGATGATCGACCTGAACAATCACACGGTGGATGGTCACATCTGCGTTGTGGCGTCGCCTATTGAATATGTCCACAAATCGGACCGCTGCATTGTGCGTCACCGTGAAGTGGGAAGAGATGTGCTTTCATTTAAAGATGGAGCGATCCAGGCGCTGCGGCAGGATCCCGACATTATTATGATCGGTGAAATGCGCGATCCGGAAACAATCATGACCGGACTGGAAATTACGGACAGCGGACATAAAGTATTCTCCACACTGCATACCGCTTCCGCCGTTGAAAGTATCGACCGTATCATCGGTGAAGTGCCGCACGTTGAGCAAGACCGAGTGCGGATGCGATTTGCCGATGTGTGTAAAATGGTGCTGTCGCAAAAACTGATACCGTCATTGGATGGGAAGCGTGTCGCCGCGAGAGAAATTATGATTATGAATCCTTCCGTAAAGGCGGCGATCAAAAACGGCAACACCGGCGAGATCTATCAAATGATCCAGGAATCCGGCGAGATAGGCATGCAAACCATGGAACAGGATCTGAAAAAATTGTATCAGCAGAAGAAGATCTCGATGGAAAACGCTATG
This sequence comes from Bacteroidota bacterium, assembly GCA_041665225.1. Lineage (GTDB taxonomy): Bacteria > Bacteroidota > Ignavibacteria > UBA10030 > UBA8401 > UBA8401. The sequence goes on along the minus strand of JBAYJG010000067.1, from coordinate 4,920 downwards.
AACTACGCAAATAACAAGAAACGCATGCAGCAAATCATCAATACGTAACCGTCATGCCATATATCAAAGGCGAAGGGAAAACGATACTCGGAATTTTTGTGGATGGTCTTGATGTCAAGTTTGTTCATTTGGCATTGAAGAACAAGCGTATCGTATTGCATGACGTGAAAACCGTCAATTTAGTGAAACGTCTGGAAGAACGTGTTGCCGGCACCGAGCCGGGACAGGGCTCCGAAGGTTTCGATATGATGGATTCGCTGGAAGCAAGCGGAGTGAAGGACGAATTTGCAGAATCCACCGGCGGAAGTTCGAACAGCGAAGTGATTATCGGCTTACTCTCGGAATATCCTACCAATGCATATCAATTGGTCTATTCCATTTCGGAACCGAGTATTTATTACCAGCAGTTTGAGGATAATTTCGGTCTCGCTGGGAATAAGTTGAAACGGAAATTGATCGATGAACTTTCCGCAACCCGTTCCGTGAAGCCAACACTGGATTCGCTTTCCTACATCCCTGCTGCCGAAGGACAGGTGCTGTCTGTCATCCGGGAAGATGGTCTTGGTCTTCTGGATCTGATTGAAAGCGTAAAGGATTTTCTTGGCAACCGGACTCCGCGTCTTCAGTTCATTGAAACGTCGGATATTTCGCTGATGAATATGGTTCGGGCGAATTACGAACTCGGTGAATCCGAAGTTTCTATAATCGTCTATGTCGGCACCGAATTCAGCCGTCTGATCTTCATGAAAGGGGAGTTTTTCTTCCATTTCGCTCCGGTGATCAGTGAAGGACGGCTCACGCCGAACATTGAAAATACAATCTATTCCCGCATCCTGCTGGAACAGGACAGCGCGGGTATTCTTCGCATTGACAGGATCTTCCTTGCCGGTGAAGCGATAAAAATAGACTTAAAGCAGTTCCTCGCGCCGCAATTTGCCGAATCGCCGATCGAATATCTGATTTCCACGACACTGGATACGACGGAGTTTCAGGACAACCCGGAAACGATTGTTTCTGAATATGCGATTCCCATTGCTTCGGCCATGCGGGCGTTGGAGCCGAAGAATAAACGGTATTACGAGATTGATCTGCTGCCGACCAGTTATCGTGAAGGGCAGAAAGTTTTTAAACTGGCCTGGCACGGTTATCTGTTGCTGGTGTTGATCTTTGCCACGACATTCTTTTTCACATCACGCTATGCGGAACTCAATGAAGATGTCCGTTCAACGAAGGCGGAATTGAAAAAGAAACAGGACCAGCTGGCGGAGAATCAGCGTTTGCAGTCGATTCTGGACAGTCTCGCGGCGCAGAATTCACAATATGAAACTGCATTGAAAGTGTATGATGAATTGATGCCGAACTATAACCGCTGGAGCAAGGTGTTCAATCATTTAACCAGTAGTGTTGAAAGCGTGAATTCCATCTGGATCAAGGATATTGCTGCACGGGGAGATTCATCAATGGAACTGACCGGCTATACGCTCTACCGGCAGCGCATTCCGCGAATTGCGAATATGTTCGAAAATGCAACATTGAAAACGGTGGATATGGAATCCATCAGGGGGAAAGATGTCTATAGGTTTGTACTTGTAGTACGATCAAATCTTCCAGAATAATTCAGGTTAATAGTGTCATACAAAATCAGAAATACGATCGCGCTTGCTGTTATTGTCCTCCTGGTGACCATCATCGGTGGGTATGTGACGTTCTTCTATCAGCCCAAGAAGATTGACCAGAACAAGAAAGAGACTGCGAAGATCACGGCGCAACTGCAGGACAATACGGAGCAGATGAATGCGATCGATCAAAACCAAAAGAAACTGCGGGAGACACTGCACCGGTGGAATAACCGCGTGAAAGAGATCTCCGGTTCGGATGTTTCATCGCAGACGTACGGCTATTTGAGCGACATCATCGATGAAAGCGGCGCACAGCAATTGAAGATGAATCTTTCGCTCACCGGGACCAAAGAACAGGGAACAGTGGGATATAATACGTACAAGATTACCGGTGTCTCGGAGTTTCCAAATATTTTCCGCTTTATTTGGTTGCTGGAAAATGGACGGAAACTCTACAAGATTTCTAATTTAACATTGAGAAGCGACGAAGTCAGTTCGGACTCCGTCGAATTTCCGCAGATCTCTATGTCCTACGATATGGATATCAATGCGTATTTCACCAAAGAAGCTACGCTGGGCATGCCGGTGATGAAACCGGATTCGACGCCGCAGCCGATCATGTCCAATCCGTTCCAGCCGAGTGTACTGAGGAAGACTCCTGCCAATGTCCGGAACCTTGTGGATGTGGATAAAGTATCGGTAAAAGCAACCGCGAACGGTAAAGCGCTCGTCATGAATGAACAGGGAAAACTGGTGACCCTGCAGGTCGGTGATGAGGTGTACCTCGGGAAAGTATCGAACATCATTCCGCGCGAAGGGATCGTCGAATTTATCCTGAACGACGGCGGGATCGTGTTTACCAAACGGCTGCAAATTCAATTTGAGAAAACAGATAAGGACGCAATGCAATGAGACGACTGATCGTTCTTTCCACGTGCCTGATGATGATGGTTGTTCTTTCATCGTCGCAATCCAATCGCGAGAAGCGCATGTTCTTGAATGAATATGTCGCTCCCGAAGAGCTCGTGTCAATGTCCAAAAGCCTTGCCTTCGACAAAGCGATCCTGCTGTTCAGCGATTTTAGCAAGAAGTACATGAACAAGATTATTGTGGATGTAAGCAATAATAAGAAACCGATCGGTGTGGATGTGGAAAATACCTATTGGTATCAGGCATTTGAAAATGTACTCCGTACGAACAGCATGTGGTACGATGAACGGGAAGAATTCTTTTATGTCTATTCTGTTAAGGATTCACAGAATATCGCAAGCGGTACCGTCGTCAAAGGAGGGATTCAGATCTCCGCTGCGGTGGACTCTGCTGGGAAGGTGTTGTTGAGACAGCGTGATGTGAAGATCTCATCGGTGTTTTTCAGTGTCGATGTGACAAAATCGCGCAACGCCGGAATCAATTGGAAATTCCTTTCGGGGGATAAAACTTCGGCGCCGAGGAGTATCGGCGTGGAATTCAACGGCGGCGTGACTGATCCCAATGCAGCATCCGGTTCAGGCGGGAGTAGCGGCGGCAGCGGTGGAAGTTCAGGCTCCGGCGGTGCTTCTTCCAATGTTGGATTTTTGGGACGATATGTTCCTGACTTTTCCTATGCAAACATTTCGGCACTGATTGCATTCTTTGCTAGTACCGGCCTCGGAGAAGTACTCTCCAATCCTTCAATCACAGTTTCTTCAGGCAAAGTTGGACGGATACAGATCGGACAAGATATCTATATTGACACCAAGGATTTTTCTGGTAATGTCATTAAAACAGCTGTTTCGTCCGGTATCATTATCGATGTGAAGCCGACAGTGTATGAAGAGAGCGGTATCAAGTTTATCAACCTGGATATTAAAGCGGAAAAAAGCGCTGTCGCAGCCAGCGGAGCAATCAACAAGGCAACCGCGACAACATTTTCCGTCCTGTATGACGGTGAAGAGACGATCATCGGCGGATTATATACAAATTCAGATGATGTCAAACGGGGTGGTATCCCTGGATTGAAAGATCTGCCGTGGTGGGTGTTTGGTCTGCGGTATATTTTCGGTTATGATCAGACCACGACCATTACGCAGGAGATCATCATTCTGATCAAAGCAGATATTATTCCGACGATTGAAGAACGAATTGCAGCTGCAGCCGCTGCAAAAGCGAAGAGCCAGAATCTGATCGAACAGGCGCAGAAACAGAATCAGAGCGAATACGAACGGTTACGGCCGAAAAAATAATAGTGTCCCGTGTCATGTGTCATAGTTTTCGTCTTAACGTTTTGATACGTTAAGACGAAATTCTTTTTTTATGTCATTCCAATAGGGTGTCTTATGAAAATCTGGAAAAACATCGTAGTCAGTGCTTTGCTCATGCTTGTGACGGGCATTTTTTCGTGTCAAAATCCGACGACTCCGACAACGGAATATGACGTGAGCGTTTCAGGCAAAGTCGTGCGATTGGCAGTCGCAAGCGGAATTGACAGCGTGATCGTCAGACTCGACAGCAAAGATGTTTTTGCAGTCGATACGACCGATGCTTTTGGAAACTTCAGTTTATCGTTCAAGTCAAAAGCGGATGCCAATACTGGTGCTGCATTCACTTTCACACATATGAATTTGTCGTATGTTGATACGTCCTACGCGGGGATTTACAGCAGGAAAAGCCCGACGATCGACCTCGGTCAAGTGAAGATGCGTGGAAAATCTACAGCATATGACAGTATCGTTACCGGTAAAGCTTCAGCTCCGGCAAAATCGATCGCATTTGTCACCTCCACCTATCCTCAAATTTCCATCGCGGGTGCGGGCAACGATGCGACCAATCTGACATTCGAAGTGCGCGATTCGATCGGGAATCCGGTTGATGTTGCCAATAAAACACCTGTGACACTGTCGATAGAATCGCAGACGGTGCCCGGCGATACCGCGACACTGAAACCGGATACAGCCTATACTAATTCGTTAGGGCAGGTGGTGTTTCGGTTAACTGCAGGATCGAAATCGGGAATCGTCACGCTTAAGGCAACAAGCAGGTCGAAAAAGAAAAACGGTACCGACAGTATCAATATCTCATCACGCGTTGTGTCCATTGTCGTTGCGGGCGGATTGCCCGATTCTACTCGGTTCACAATCGGTGCACAGAAAGTAAATATTCCCGGATTGGTAAAATATGACCTCCGAACGACTATCACAGCTGTTGTTGGTGATAAATTCGGTAACCCTGTGCAAAAGGGAACCGTTGTCTATTTTAATACCGATGGCGGTATCATTCAGCCGTATGCGACAACAAATATTGACGGCTCGATCGGCGTAGATTT
>JBAYJG010000066.1:0-12619 GCA_041665225.1 Bacteroidota bacterium | reverse complement strand
TCTTTCAGAGCATCTTGTCGTATTTTCTGAATACCCTTTGTTGTCAATTCAAAATTGCTGTTTACTTCTTCGATGATCCCCATCTCTTTCAATTTCTCAATGAGCTCTTCCATCGACAAATTCTCGTCGAAGATGCCATGCTCTTCCGCCAATTGCCGCAGCCATTGCAGCGCCTCATTCACATCGCCGCTCGTCTGCAGGACCAGGTAGTTGAACAGTTTTGTGAGCTGCTCAAGTTTTTGTTCATCAGTGGACGAGTTTTCATCCCATTGAGAATATTGATAGCGCATTTAGACTAATTGATAATGGATAATTGATAAGGGATAATGTTCGAGCTATAATTTTCTCTTTGAAGAATTAATGCTCGCAGTGAGCATTTTAATAAGTTCTTCGCAATGGTTTAGAAATGATAAAGCAGTTGATGCATCAATAAAATCAGTGTCTCTCAAAATCCTTATCCAATAGTGTGTTTCGAATGCTTCTTTATTAGCAATGGAAAGTTTATGAATAAAATCTGATCTGCTTTCTGCCTGATTTGCCTCCTCAATATTAGCACCTATTGATGTACCGCTTCTCAGCATTTGTTTTGATAAGATAAATTCTTTTTTCTCGACAGATAAAATTCTACAAATATTCACAACCGCAATAGCAAACTGATACGATTTTGTTCTTAACGGATTTTGTTTTTTGCTTGCCATGATTTCCATCCATTGATATTAGGTATATGGAGTTATTGAAATTATCAATTATCCATTATCAACTATCAATTAAAGATAATCAAGAGCGTTCCTCTTCCGTCAACGCATTTAATCGTACTCCTCAAACTTCCCTTTGGTGAAGATACTGCCGACCATGTCCTTGTAGTGGGTAACGTGATCGACTTCATCCTTTGCGATCTTAGAATTCTGATGCAATCCGTCGAGCACGAATTCCATCGCTGAAGCGAGATCGTATTGATTGTCCACATCGATCTTGAAAAACTTCCGCGTGAGATCATACAGCGTAGGGATACGGTTTAGTTCGGTGTAGTACGCATTGAACGGCATATCGTCCGCAACCTGGATGGAATTGCCCGCTTCGAACCAATTGACGATTGCAGCATACTCGCTTGTATCCTTCTGTTCCTGTCCTTGCGGAGCTCGTTTCTTTTTTTGCAATGGATCGGGAAAATATTTTTTAAAAACCTCCCGCGTCGCTTTACCGATAAGCGCTTTGCCGACCTTCAATGATCCTTCCTGCTCACCTTCGAAGACTAGTTCGACTTTGCCAGTGACGCCCGGAAGGGCGTGGGGAAGATCGCACATGCGGGGGACAATATGCTTTTCGTTCAGAACAATTGCGCGGCGTTCTGCGTTGCTGACGAGATTTTCCATTGCGGCGATAGTGAGGCGCGCACTCACGCCGGACTTTTGATCGACGAATTCGCTCTTTCGCGCTTCGAATGCGATGTTCTCGATAATCTCCTTGAAATAGTACGGCATATGCAGTTGCAATCCGTCCCGCTCGACCCACGCTTCCTGCTCAGTGATTTCAATAGCATCTTCCAGCGTCCGGGGATAGTGCGTGAGAATTTGAGAATCAATGCGGTCCTTGAGCGGAGTAATGATGTTGCCGCGGTTGGTATAATCTTCCGGATTTGCGGTGAAGACGAGAAAGACATCTAACGGTATGCGGATGTTGAATCCGCGGATCTGCACATCCTTTTCTTCTAAAATATTAAAGAGTCCGACCTGAATGCGGGGCTGCAGATCAGGTAATTCGTTGATGGCAAAAATACCCCGGTTACTGCGCGGAATTAGTCCAAAATGGATCGCACCTTCGTGCGAATAATGCAGGCGCTGCGTCGCTGCTTTGATCGGATCGATGTCGCCGATCAGGTCGGCGATCGTCACGTCCGGCGTGGCAAGTTTTTCGCTGAAGCGCTGGTCGCGGTGGATCCACTCGATCTCTGTCTCATCTCCGAATTTGGCGATCTGGTCCACGCCGTATTTGCTGACCGGTTTGAACGGATTGTCGTTGATCTCGCTTCCTTTGATTGTTGGGATGAATTCATCCAGCAGCGTGGGGAATTGACGGATCAACCGAGTCTTTGCCTGTCCCCGCAGACCGAGCAGAATAATATCATGTTTTGCAAGAATCGCGTTGATGAGTGCCGGAATAACAGTTGTTTCGTAACCGACGATGCCAGGAAACAGCTGTTCATTGGTTTTCAGCTTTTTGATCAGGTTATTCCGTATCTCGTCCTTAACGGAGAGGACACGGTATCCGCTATTCTTCAGTTCACCGACTGTTGCTGGTTTACTCATATTCATCATCCTTAAGTTTCTTTTAATATACTTTCGCGATCATCCAAAATCAATTTCTTGGATTTGGACGAATGGTACGCTATTTTTGTAGGGAAGTGACAGGCGAAGGTGCCTTCATTTTTCTTATCGATCAACGACAGTCGATTCTGCCTGTCCTACCATTGAGATTGTTGTGACACTACCCTCTAAAACAGTAGTTCTGCGATTAAGTTCCATCGGTGATATTATTCTTTCATCGCCGTTGCTGCGCGTCCTACGGAAAGCAGTCGGCAACGATGCGAGAGTGGATTTTGTCGTCCGCAAAGAATATGCGGAACTGGTACGATACAATCATCACCTTTCCATCGTCCACGAATACGATGTCGCCACCGGGTATAAAGGATTGCAGGATCTGGCACTGCAACTTCGTGCGGAGCACTACGAACTTGTGATTGATATTCACGACAGCATCCGCACAAAGTTCTTGCGAGCAGCATGCACAACAAAAAATATTGTGGTGATGGATAAACGGAAACTGGAACGCTGGCTCCTGGTGAATCTGAAACGGAATGCGTATTCAGATAATCTGACAGTTGCGGAACGGTATATTGAAACTGTCGAAGGCTATGGGATAAAAAATGACGATAAGGGATTAGAGATCTTCATACCGGATTCCACATTGTTCGAGATTTCGGGAAAGATGGGAAAACTCCGGCTGGACCGGTTTGAAAAAGTGATTGGCATTTGTCCCGGCTCGAAACATTTCACGAAGCGGTGGCAGAAAGAGAAATTTGCGGAAGTTGCCGTTCGTGCTGCTACGGAATTGAAGGCGAAGATTCATCTTTTTGGCGGACCGGACGAGCGGGAGGATTGCGAATTTGTCTGCCAGGAAGTTGCCAGAAGAGTATCCTCGGATACAGTCACTGATTTTGCCGGGGAGTTTTCACTGTTGGAATCTGCTGCAGCGCTCGAATTCTGTGATGTGGTAGTAACTAACGACAGCGGATTGATGCATCTTGCCGCCGCTAAGCAGAAGAAGATCGTTGCAATTTTCGGGTCGACAGTGAAAGAGTTTGGTTTTGCTCCGTACGGAACTGAATCGATCATCATTGAAAAGAGTGATCTCGACTGCCGTCCCTGCACCCATATCGGTAAAAAGGCATGTCCGAAGGAGCATTTCAAATGCATGACGGAAATTGATGCATCTACGGTGTTCACATCCATTACTTCTCTCCTTTAAAGAAAATACACTTTCCTAATACTTATTCTTCTCTTGCAAGAAAGAGAATTATTCTATGAATCCTGATTTTCATAACAGTACGATGATTCTAAGATAATTATTCCTTTCGTTTTGTTCTGTTTATTGATGTCGTAACACCAATTGTACTTACTCGATCAATAGAATATATTCGAAGGGATTATCAATGAGTCATACAATGAAACCATCAGTTGGAACTGCTGCCATTGAAGAAAAAGTAGCGAACATCCTCCGATATACAACACAATATGCCCATGCCTCCGCGGCACAAAATGATCAGGAAAAGGTTATTTCATTGCTGCGCTTTGCAGAACATTTTGCCCATGCAGGCAATTTTGAGAGTGCCCGGATGCAGATTAATCGTGCGTACGCAGTATGTCCCAATCATCCAAATATTCCGTTGGCGGAAAAGAAGATACTTTTGATGCAAAGTGCATCTGCTGAGATCCATCCGGAGGAGCTCCAGGGACAATCCATCGAAATTCGGACGGAGCACGGGACAGCATTCCGTCTTGAGGAATACGCGGCAGATTTAGGACTGGAGAATGAACGAAAAGAGATTCAAGAGTTATTATGCCGGGCCGAATATTTCCGACGAGGAAATGATATTACCGCTGCTCGTGAATGTCTCAACCACGCCTATTTCCTTGATCCGTTGAATAATGCAGTACAAATGATGGAGCAGCGAATTCTCTTCAACGAATCATCGCAATCGGACGGAGTGTATCGGTTGATCCGTCAGATAAAGACTTTCGTTCATGAAAGGAATTTCAGCGGAGCTCAAGAGGCGTTGCTGAAAGCGTACCGACTGGATCCGCTTAATGAACAGTTGCACGATTTGACGGCGCACCTTCAGCTGGAGATGAAACGAGAATTGACGCCGGTTGAAGAAAATATCCTGTATGCCCATCGGTACTTTGGTGAGAATCAGCTGGAAAAAGCTATCCGTGAGATCCGGTTAGGATATTTGATTGACCCTTTCAACGAAACGCTTGCACAATTGGAACAGAGAATTATGACTGCATTTGACAATCATTAGGGAAGAGGAATCCTCTTCCCGGTTCCTTGGTTCCCTTCATTATTGCAGCCACACTTCAACACGCTTGTTTCTATATTTCCCTTCGGGCGATTTGCTTGATGCGATTGGGACCGCTGCACCAAATCCATTGACATTATTTACGTTAATATTGATCCCTCTCGCCCTGAATTCTGCCGCAATTTCTTCCGCTAATTCAACTGAGGTTCGGATATTGGCATCATTAGTTCCTTCGCCGTCGGCAAAGCCGGCAAGCTTCATTTCCGGGTAATCATGTTCCTTCAGATAATCCACAACGCGGTCCAGATCATACTGTGCTTTCGTATCAAGGAGATCCTTAGAGCGCTGGAATCGGAAGTTTACAGCAATTCGTTTTGCTCCTGCGATGAATTCAAGATATTCTTTGGGTGCTGTGGCGGGGATTTTCGGATTGTTCTCAACGCGGACGTTTAAGTCTACGAACTTATGATCATGTACAATACGCTGTCCTTCTTCGCTCAGTGCATATCGGATGAACTCCCGGACCAGCGGATTTGGCGGAGTAGCGGAGGAGTAGAGATATAGCCTACGTGCAAGAGGATAATCCTCCCGTTCAATCGTCAGGAAATTGGCAAAGAGGGGGTCGGAATTATTTTCACTAATGGCGAGCACTTTTGCATCGCGTGCATACACGAAGCCCAAAAATCCGATACTGTTCGGGTCCATTGCTACTGATCTGGATAATTCATCGCTATCCTCGAAAAAATGTGCATCGCCGGAAATATGATCTTCGCGTATCACTTTCATCACCAGATGCTGAAATGTTTCATGGGTTCCACTGTTTGTATCACGGGCATACAGTTTTATCGTTGCATCTTCTCCCGTGATGGATTTCCAGTTGACTATTTCGCCGGAAAAAATCCGCCCGACCTGTTCCACCGACATCGATTTTACCGGATTGCTCGGATGGACAATAATCGCCAAGCCGTCCAATCCCAACACGTGCTCATTGGACTGGCTGTGCATATTTCCCAGGCCTCTACTTTGGAGGATAATCGCCTCATCGTGTTTAATTTCGCGTGAAGCCATGCCAATATCGCACAATGCATTTCCGAGATCTTTAAAGGCATAAGATGATCCGTGTGCAAACACTTCAATAACCTGCCGCGATGTCGAATCAGGAAGAGCAAACATTGCATATTGTTCCTGATGATTCTTTCCGGCTTTCCATTGAACCATAGAACCTCCGAGTTGACGGATATATCCTTCTACCAATGCAGGCATCAATTTCGCGCCGATCGTATTTGATCCATGGATCCGTAAAATTATTTTTTCTTCAGGGATTGCATTGGACTGATAATAGAAGAAACCAGCTCCGAGAAAAGCGATCACCATCATAATACCGACGGCAATGGAAACAACTTTACGAGGCCACTGTTTGTGCGGCGATAAACCGGCGGTCTGACCATTCCGTTCATCAATTGGAGTTTGATGAAGCTGTGAACGGATGGAAGTAATCGTTTCTGTGTCGGGTGAGGTCCTTGGTGTGATACCTATGCCTCTGAGGGCGGAAACAATTTTGGGAATTATGTCGCCGACAGTGTCGATCTTGATTTGAATCGTAGCAGCGGCGCCGACCACATGTTTCCAGGGAGTCTGTTTCGTCTCAAATTCGGCTCTGCTCATACCGAACAATAACGGAAAGAGAGTCTTCTTCGATAGCATAGCACGTTCTATAATAAGTCGGTGCTGTTCATAGGTCATTAGCGACATGGGTGATAATATAAGGACAACGGCTTCAGAGCGCGTCAGTGCTTCTGGATTACTATGAGCGTTAGTATGGCTGTGGATATAAGAGGGAACGCCTGCCTCCTCCATCCGCAAAGCGATCTGGAGGGCGAGTGTATGTTCCTCCGGATTGAATAAGATATAGATCATGTGATGCTCCTGAATAGTAAAATGGTTGTAGAAAATAACCTTCTGATGTTAATGCGGTATTAACGGATTGTTAAAGATACGCCACGAAAAGTTTCATTTTTCTTGACAAGTTCTATATAACTAATAGCAGGTGGGTATTATCTGGTCGGCTTATTTTATGGTAGAAACGCTGAAAATAGACGGAATTAATAAGATTCGAAGAAATGCCGAGGAGATTCGGATCAATTAATATTGCTTCTCGTAACCTCATCATCTATATTAGCCCACGTTTTATGATATTACGACAAACAACAAAAACGCTGTTATCAACCATTCAGCAATCAACGGGAAAAACGCTTCAACGGTCATTGGACCTTGGTGCGTTGATCGAACTTTCAGAAACACATTCGTTGCAGAACACGCTGAACGATCTGGCTTTTTCATCGAAGTTCATCGTGAAATCGTTCGAACTGATGAAACGGATCGGCAAAGACGGTAACGGATATGAAAAGATCTCTGAAGAATTCTCCGCACAGGTACAAAAATCGCAGCAAGTGATAAAACAGATTCTCGATCACGCGGACGCGATAACTAAATCGCACTTTGCCGGCAGCTATCTGGAGATGAACACACTGACGATGGAGAATTTGATGCAGCTGTATCACGATCTGAGTCTTTTTAAAAACTATCAGCTGGACCAGCAACACTAACAAGCGGACTGCAGTGCCGTCGGGGCAGTGAAGGAAGCCAGGAAAAATGCGGACGCGATGTTCTCAGAAGATGATTGACGAAGGTTTCCCTTCGGCAGTGATACAACGTTTTTCGAAAGGAATGTCGTATGGCAAAGAAAGCGAAAAAGAAATCCGTGCACCGTTCCAAACCGCGTGCCGTAAAGAAGATAAAAAAGCGCACCGTTCCGAAACCAGTCAGACGTAAAAAAACCGCACCGGTCTCCATTGTTGCTGTGTCGAACGTTGTCTCCCCGTCGTCCGCCGCTCATCACAATCCGTATGATGTTGTCCTTCATAATTTTGAGCTTGCCTCCAAAAAGATCAATCTCAGCGATGAATTAGCAATGCTCATACGCACGCCGGATCGGGAATTGCGAGTGGAACTGCCGGTGATGATGGATGACGGCAAACTTCATTCTATTATAGGGTACCGGGTTCAGCACAATAATGCGCGCGGACCATATAAAGGCGGTATCCGATACCATCAGGAAGTGGATTTGGACGAAGTCCGTGCGCTTGCATCGTTGATGACATGGAAAACTTCAGTTGTGGATATACCATTTGGCGGTGCCAAAGGGGGCGTGACGATTGATCCGACAAAACTTTCTATGGGTGAATTAGAACGGCTGACGCGCGCATTCACGAATAAGATCGATCTGATCATCGGTCCGTCAGAAGATATCCCGGCGCCGGATGTGAATACCAACGCACAAACGATGGCGTGGATGATGGATGAATACAGCAAAGCACACGGATATTCTCCCGCAGTTGTCACCGGAAAACCGGTGGAACTCGGCGGTTCGCTTGGCAGGGAAGAAGCGACCGGACGGGGAGTGTGTATTGCGCTTCGTGAAGCGGCAAAAACACATCATCTGGATCTAAAAAAGATCACAGTGGCAGTGCAAGGATATGGAAATGTCGGCTCGCACACGGCGAGGATTCTGGAACAGGAAATGGGCGTGAAGGTTGTTGCGGTAAGTGATGTTAAGGGGGGCATCTATAATCCACGCGGCATTCGATACGCCGATGCATCAACACAGTTTAAGAATTCTGGAAGTGTTGTAGGATTAAAAGGTGCGGTGAAACTGACGAACGAAGAGCTGCTGGAATTGAAATGTGATGTTCTGATTCCTGCAGCGTTGGGAAATCAATTGCGTCACGATAATGCTCACAAGGTGCAGGCAAAATTGATTGTTGAAGCAGCGAATGGTCCGACAACCTATGAAGCGGATGAAATTTTTGCTTCGCGGAAAATTCCGGTTATACCGGATATCTACGCCAATGCTGGCGGCGTAACCGTCAGTTATTTTGAATGGGTGCAGAATGTTCAGCGATTCCGATGGGAATATGCCCGGGTTGCCAATGAATTGGAAAAGATCATGACATCCAGTTATGCGGCCGTCGTGCAGGTGTCCGAAAAACACAAGGTGCCGCTGCGGATCGGTGCATTTATCTTAGCAGTGGAACGAGTTGCCCGTGCTGCCAAGTTGCGGGGAGTTTGACCTAAAAAAGCAAAACTGTTTTTCTCAACGGACCCGCCACAGTGCGGGTTCGTTATTTTAGTTGATAGCAATTCTCTTTCAATTTATCTTTCGGCTCCACAATGTTGAAGGCAGCCATGAAAACACTTTTCCTTTCGTTGTTCATTCTCCCCGGAATTCTTTTCAGCAGTTCGTCGGGTATCCTTCCGACGCCCCGGTCAATAACAGAAAAAAGCGATCAATTCAAGATCACTTCCTCAACAAAAATAGTTTTGGGAAGCGATTCGCAGACAGAACAAATCGCCGCTGATTTGTTGAACGAAGAGATTGCTACACTGAGAGAATCTGTGCTGAAAGTGACTGCGGAAAACTCTCTTCGCAAACTCACGTCAAACTATATTTTCATCGGCAAACCATCGACGGAATACGGGAAGAAATTCCTGAAAGAACGGAAAGGGAAACTGACGCCAGAAATGAAACTGGAGGGATATTTTCTGGATGTCGATGCAAAAGGAATTGTCATTCTCGCTGAATCGGATAAAGGACTGATGTATGGGGTGATGTCGTTGCTGCAACTACTTGAGACTGTGAAACGAAGCGTGGTTGTACAAGGAGTGACGATCATTGATTATCCCGCAATGAACGTTCGGGGAATCACGGACGATATCAGCCGGGGACAGGTATCGACAGTGGAGAATTTCAAAAAGATTATCCGTTTTTGCGCACGGTATAAGATGAATGTCTATTCGCCGTATATCGAAGATATGTTTCAGTTCAAAAAACATCCGGAGATCGGAAAGAACCGCGGGGCGTTGACTGCTGCGGAGTGCAAGGAACTGGATGCATATGCGAAAAAATACTTCGTCGAAGTGATTCCGATATTCGAAACGCTGGGACATTGGGAGAATATTCTGATCCTTCCTGAGTATGCCAAATATGCTGAATTCCCGGGCGCACAGACGGTGAATGTGTCGGATGAACGGGTGTATGCACTGCTGGATGAGATGATCGGCGAGATCGCAGAGTGTTTTTCTTCACCGTATTTCAATATCGCTGCAGATGAGTCGTGGGATGTCGGTTTGGGAGTGAATAAAGAAAGGGTGAAAAAGAGCTCTCTTGCCGATGTGCATGCGGATCATTACAAAAGAGTTTTTCAGATCGTCAAAAAGCACGGAAAAAAGGTGATGATGTACGGCGATATCATCCTCCAACATCCGGAGATTCTAAAAAAGATTCCGAAGGATGTGACGATGGTGGACTGGCAATATGGAACCTGGTTCGATTTCTCCAGTCCGGAACTGTTTCATACTGCAGGATTTCCATTTATCGTTTCTCCTGCTTTGTGGAATTTTACCGGACCATTTCCGAACTACATCAATGCATTTTTAAACATCCGGAATTTGAGTTTGGATGGTTTTCGAAATGGAGCAATAGGTATGGTCTGTTCCAACTGGAACGATTTTGGAGGTGAAGCATTAAGAGAGTTGAATTATTATGGCTACGCGTGGAGCGCAGAATGTTCTTGGAATCCGCTCGCTGCGGATCAGGGAGTTTTTGATAGGAAATTCTTCAGCGATTTTTTTGGGACGAATGAGACAGATAACCTGAGGACCGTCTATGCACTGCTCGGAAGCCAGGCGAATCAATATCATTGGTATGAATTGTGGCGGCATCCTCTGCTGCCGAACAGGGATGATATGATCTGGGAAAAACGCCTTCCGCTCATTCAACGGATGCAGAGCATCCATTCCACCATGCCATTTGTACTGAATTTGATCGAGAAGTCATCAACAGTGATCAAACGAAATAGCGATCACCTGCGATATCTCGCTTTCGCTGCAAGGTTGAACCTATGGTTCGCACAAAAGTACAAAACGCAGGAACGGGTGAAAATGCTGATGGCGGATACAGTCAAATCAAAAACAGTGATCGCTCTGGAAATATCACTGTTGTGCAGAAGTGTTGCCGATTCGTTAAAGATCGTTAGGACTGATTTCGAACGGCTCTGGCCGTCGACAAACAAGCCGGATGGATTATCTCTATTATTGGCACGATATGACCGTCAGATTGCATATTGGAGTGGTATTGCAGAAGAAGCGGAAAGAGGTTTTGTCGACGCCGATCCCATTATAAAGAGCCGGTGGGTGTATCATCCCAATGCACATCCAAATGCTGCTGAATCGCTACAGATCCCCAAAGTGTTTTTCAGGAAAACATTCTCATTTGGGAAAGGAATCACTACGGCAAAAGTGCAGTTGCTTGGCGATACCTGGGTAAAGTTATCGGTCAACGGGAAGTTTGTCGGGGAAATTACCGCACGTTCATCACTTTCGCTTACGGTTGAAAATCAGAGAACAAAAAATTTCGATATCACTTCGTTATTGAACGATTCAATAAACGTGTTTGCAGTGGAAGCGGGAAACTTTGACGAAAACAGTTCTGCGGGAATGAATTTGTATGGAGAGGTTGTTTATACCAATGGGTCAACCGACACGATTTCATCGGACAGTTCATGGCAGGTGTCTGATACTGCTTCCGTGGATTGGAACTCTGTTCGTTTCAATGCAAATTCATGGAACCATGCAGTGGAGAAAAACTATCCTGTTCCCGTTATCGCACCAGATCTAAAGAGCGGCAGACCCAGCTGGTTCGAGCGCTAATGGATGAAAATCTCATCGCGAGGAGCGGCGATCTCATAATCTAAAACTGAATTTGAGATTGCTTCGGTACAAAGCACCTCGCAATGACAATGCAAATGTGTTTGCACAGTACCCTTCAGCAGTGATGGATATCGACACGATATTGGAAACATTCCCGTTGGAAAACCTAAAAAAGACATATCACATTCAGAACTATGACGTTACCGGACTGGAAGCAATCCTTCATATTACCGAACATTTTTCGTATCATGTCGGACAAATAGTGTACATCACAAAGTTTCGGACCGGGAAAGATCTGAAGTTTTATAATTTATAGAGAGCTCTGAAAAATCTCAAATTGGCGTCATTCCGAGGAGCGGAGCGACGAGGAATCTCGTCTTTCTATCTAAATTAAAGTCTGAGATTTCTCGCTTGCCCCTTTGGGGCTTCGCTCGAAATGACAATGAACAAGTAGTATTTCAGAGGTCTCTTATAACAAAACTGGTTTATATAAAATTATGCAGGAACACCTTACTTCCGAGATTCGCATCCACCGCCGGCCGATCGTCCGGTGGACGCTTCTCGTTGCCGGCACTGTCTTCGTCGGCATCGGCATTCTCGGCATCTTTCTGCCGCTGCTTCCCACAACCGTTTTCTTTTTGATGGCTGCATGGTGTTACGCCCGCAGTTCACAAAGGTATTATGACTGGCTGCATCACAACAGATATTTTGGGAAGTATCTGAAGAACTATCGCGCCGGAAACGGCATCACGCTCACCTCGAAAATTTCTACAATTGTCATCTTGTGGTGTGGAATTCTTTATTCTATATTCGTTACGCAATCGCTGTTGGTGCAAATGATTTTACTCGCGGTTGCCATCGGCGTAACGATCCACCTGATCGTTGTCCCGACCTATAAAGAGTAATTCAATCAGATTCAGTTTGAGTATTCATTCAAGGAGCACTATGAAGAAACAATTCCTGCTGCTGGTGTTGTACTGTTTCATCCTTACCGCTCAATCAACGCAGCCTGCGGAAGGGATCCGAAAAAACACCCCCGCCGTTCACGCGCTGAAAAATCTCACCATCATCCAGGCACCCGGAAAGAAGATCCAGAAAGGGACTATCGTCATCCGCGACGGTGTGATCCAGTCTGCCGGAGCGAATGTTGTTATCCCGGCCGATGCGCGCGAATGGGACTGCAGTGGATTGACGGCGTATGCGGGAATGATCGATCTCTATTCCGATTATGGCCAGCCGAAGAAAAAGCCGCAGCAAGGTCCGGCAGAGCCG
>JBAYJG010000065.1:0-12925 GCA_041665225.1 Bacteroidota bacterium | reverse complement strand
TATCCTCTTCCTGCCGTAAGATTCTTAGAAAGCTCTCCGTGTTCCCAGTAATAGTCTTTATCGAGATCGCCTAAGAATGCGACAAAAGCAAATCGCAGTATGGATGCGAGAAGCAATGCGGAAAACAGGTGAAGGTTTTTCATGTTCAAGAATGTAGTTGGCAAAATACCATAGAAATACTGATAATCAATAGTAATTATTCAGTATTTCTCCCATACTATTATTCCGCGGCTATATCGGATTGTATGTCTCTTCAGAAAAGAATATATTCAAGCATACTACTGCAATACTGTCTTTACAGACGATTTCCGCAATAGACCCACATAGGAGATACTATGAAAACTATCAGAAATGTACTCCACATAATTCCGCTGTTCACGATTATTCTTTTTTTCATCGGCTGCAATCAGACGCCGACAACGGAGGATGATAAGAAAACAGATTCGACAGCATCGAAGACTAATTCCGCCGCCGGTATGGCGGAAATGGAAAATCAATTGTATCTGATGTCCACCATGAACGTGAATTCGACGGCGGATCTGGACAGGGTCGATTTTTCCAAAGCCAATGCGTATTTCAAACAGGCACTGGTGAACGATCCTGCAAATCTCGATGCCAACATCGGCGCCGGATTATCGGAAGTATTTATGGTGTATGCCGATGCTTCGGTTAACGACGCCATCAAACGCTGGGAAGAATTTGATCCGGGATCTGGCGCAGCCAGTTCTGCACTGCTGCACTTCGGACTGCCGACCGGAACGAAAGATATGAGCGTTCCGCTTGCAGGCCTAGGACGAGATCTGGTGAAAATAATCCAACAGGCAAAAACGGATCCGCCATCTATCTCGGAGATGCAAACTCTTTTGAAAACAAAATTCCTTCCGCGCATTGACTATGCCCTGGCTCGAATGGCTGTCATCGAGCAGCATCCGGACTATCAATTGAAGATCACAGGAAAGATGCAGGGAAACCTGAATGCATCGCCGGTGTATATGGATTTGACGGAGATCTATCTGCTCGATGCGGTACTGAACGGCTTAAAAGCGACCGTCTCCCAATTCCTCGTATTCCAGTTCACATTGCCATCCTATACAAACAAGGATGTTATGCAGGCAATCAATCAGAACAATACGACATTCTTCGTTCTTGCGTCAGATGGAAAGGCTCAGGCAGCCAATGTGAAAAATGGTTTGCTGGGAGTCATCACAAAGATCCGAAATGGAATCAATTTCCTGAAGAATGAAACGGACGCGCAAAGCGACGACATTATCAAACTGAAAGTATCGGGAGGCGACGGTGTGAGCAGTGCGGATCTTGATTCCGTGTTGGTCTATCTGCAACAAGCGGAATCCGCCATCAACACAGGTTATACCATTAACATCAAGAACGCCGACAGTGACGGCAATGATTATACACTGCAAGTGAATCTCAATAACTTCTTCAGTAATCCCCCGGCGAATCCGAAAAAGGATTGGCTGCCGCCGTACACGGTTGATACATCGGCGCACGGAGATATTATTGTTCGATGGACGCAGCAGACGTACGCAACATTCATGTTCCCGGATCCGACGCTTGGCGGCATATTCCCGAATATGACCAATGATATGCTGAAGCGGCTTCTCCAGATCGACGAAGAGTTTGCATGGAGAGTCTATTTGAATGCGACAAATTTTGATCAGGCGGCACTCTCCACGATGAATGCTCGATTGCAGGTCGGCGCAACATCGTATTTTCCCAAACACAATGACTGGGATTATTACGGCTGGTATAACAAAGAGTTTAAGTTTTTTGTCACCGACCAGGTGTCCGGAACGGCGAAGGTGTTCGTAACGATCAACGGGATTGAGAGGGAGTTGACACTGAGCTCACCGGCCGATGTGAAGCCAAAACAGGAAACATACATCAGCGCGAGCGTTACATTAGCGCCGCAGAACCTAACGGTGAAACTGGACTCAGGATATATCTCCTATCCTGTATATGGAAACGCTACATTTATTAAAATTTCATACGAGGCTGTCCAGGGGGCGTACTATAATAATTATTTCACCATTGAACGTGACAGCACCTCTACCGGATTCCTTCCGTACGATAAACAATATTTTCACAGCGAATATCAAAACAGTAATTATTATTACTATTATCAGGACCTGAAATTTACCGGAAAGAAAACGTACAAATATCGTATCTCACCGGCAAACTCAGATTATTACTGGGGAATTCAAGGGTATTTACAGAACAACTATTCTAATACTGTTACCATCACGACTCCATAATGTTCTTGATTGATTCGAAAAAGCGGAAGATTGCATTTATGATCTTCCGCTTTTTTATTTTTTATAGTATCGCTGTAGCACAGAAGGAAGACTCCGTCACTGCAATCCGATTGGACCTGGGTACCGGCTACAACAATCTCATCTCCCAGCGAACCGCATCCACTGCAATGGATGTGTTCATCAAGGATTCCTATCTTCGTGCTTCGTATGCAGATCGCTCCGATACATTGACCATCGGGATCGCGTCGCATCGGACATACGGTCGGTACAATAATTCATCTTCGGTATGGTCCCTTGCTGTGCAATATGATGTAAATGATTTCTGGTGCGGGTGGAGCAGCTCCGTTGGGATTGCCGACTATGTTGTCACTGCCGGTATTACACAGGGTAAAACGCTTCGACCAGGATTCTCTGCAACTGTGCGCGCGAAACCGTTTGAAGGAAAGATCACCGGGGAAATCGGTTATTCACTGGGATATGAACGAATTGTTCCCACGGTGTTATTTCAAGATTTTCTCATCCCAACGGGGGAGGATCAATCAGTACAACGAAGTTATTTCCAGATCGCTTTGCATCCATTGGAACAACTCTCCCTGTCATTTTCTTCGTTTGAGCAACACGGAGAATCATTTGAGGAGAAACGGCAATATCAATCACAATATACCAGCAATGCTTTTGGCAGGGACGTAGGATTTATCTATACGTTCTCTCCACAATGGAATCTTTCAGGAATGTTTTCCATTCACGAACTTCACCCTTCCACGCAAATAAACACCGATGGCGTGCTGTTCGCAGAATTTCCACTGGGAACTTATTCCCGATACCATGCCCGCATCGCTACAGCGGTGGAATATCAGGATATTCCGTGGACATTTGCCGTTGACCGGGACGAGATTACCCTTGATGCATCTGGTATCATACAATCCTGGCCGTTTACCTCGTTGGCGGCATCGGTCATAACGAACCGTTTTCTTTTTACACTGGATGGTTCTCTGGTGCAACATCAGGCAGAGATACTATCGAAATTCCAGCTTGGCGATATTGTTGTTCGTCCCGCGCTTTCCTATCATTACTTTGTCCCAGATTATCAGTTGAAACACTGGCAGCCACAGTTCCTTGTATTTGGCGCATCGAACGTCTCCATGGAACGTTCGACAATTGTAGAAGCTCAATTGACAAAAATAGATCTGTCGTTGGAGTATCCTCTGTGGAAGGGCGTGGTCTCGTTGCGGTTTGTTCAGTACATCCCGGTACTTATCCGCTACACAGCAACACCATCCCGGCCCGGGACCGGCACCCAGCCGGTCATTTCACGGGACCATGACCGCTTGGACGGAGGTCGATTCATTGGGATTTCCATTTCCTATTGAAGGACCAGTTGTCATTTCTGCAATTTCTCCCTATCTTGACTCACAGAAATATTGCCAAGCGTCCCGACTTGTCGTGACGCTTTTTTCTTCTCTATGAGAACGACTTCAATAGTATCATGACAAAGATCAATACAACAGTATCAGACAGTGAACTGCCCGTCTTGGACAGCATTCCTAAAACTCTTCCCGTACTTCCGCTTCGGGATGTGGTCATTTTCCCTTACATGATATTCCCGGTGCTGGTCGGACGGGAATCTTCACTGCGTGCCGCGAACCACGCATTGGAAAACAATAAATATATCTTCCTTGTATCCCAAAAGGATCCGACCGTGGAAGAACCAGGAAAAGAGGATATCTACCTTGAAGGAACTGTCGCGAAGATTGTCCAGATCCTGAAACTGCCGAACAACCTGATGAAGATTCTGGTAGACGGCGCAATGCAAGGGGTGATCTCGGAGTTCCTGCCGAACGACAAATTTATGATGGCGGATATCACCACTACTCCGCAGACTGATGATAAATCGACGGAAATGGACGCGATCGTCCGCCATGCCTCATCTCTGTTTTCCGAATATGTCCGCGCCAACAGGAATATTCCTCCCGAAGCGCTGGCGGCATTCGACAACATCAAAGATGTACAGCGGCGTCTCTATTATATCGCAGCAAACATACTGCAGACAGTGGAGATCAAACAGAAAATTTTGAAACTGAATGTGCTGAAAGACCAATATCTGGAAGCGATCAGGATCCTCAATTCCGAGATCTCCATTCTGAAGATCGAGCGGGAGATCGATACGAAAGTTCACGAGAATATTCAGAAGACGCAGCGGAAATATTTCATTCAGGAACAGATTAAGATCCTGCAGGATGAACTGGGGGACGAAGAGGGAACGCCGGAACTGGCAAAACTGAAAGAGGACATCGAGAAGGCCGGCATGACAAAGGATGCCTACGAGAAAGCGATGGAGGAGTTCAACAAGCTGAAGAAAACACCATCCATGTCCCCGGAGTTCGGTGTGATCCGCAATTATCTGGATTGGCTTGTTAGTCTGCCGTGGAAAAAAAAGACGAAGGACGATCTGGAAATCGATCATGTGAAGAAGATTCTCGATGATGATCACTACGGACTGGAAAAACCGAAAGAGCGGATTCTGGAACACATTGCTGTGCTCAATCTTGTGAAAGAAATGAAAGGACAGATTCTCTGCCTTGTCGGGCCTCCGGGAGTCGGCAAAACATCGCTCGCAAAATCGATTGCACGGGCGCTGGGAAGAAAATTTGTCCGCATGTCGCTCGGCGGCGTACGGGATGAAGCGGAGATTCGCGGCCATCGGAGAACCTATATCGGTTCGATGCCAGGGAAAATCATTCAGTCGATGAAACGCGCCGCCGTCATCAATCCAGTTATCCTGATGGATGAAGTCGATAAAATGAGTATGGATTTCCGCGGCGATCCATCCAGCGCGCTGTTGGAAGTGCTCGATCCGCAGCAGAATACAGCTTTCAACGATCATTACCTGGAGGTGGATTACGATCTCTCCAAAGTCATGTTCATCACCACGGCGAACGTGCGATATCAGATCCCGCTGCCGCTGCTGGACCGGATGGAAGTGATCGA
The DNA here is from genome assembly GCA_041665225.1 of Bacteroidota bacterium. GTDB lineage: Bacteria > Bacteroidota > Ignavibacteria > UBA10030 > UBA8401 > UBA8401. The sequence goes on along the minus strand of JBAYJG010000065.1, from coordinate 7,664 downwards.
ACTTTCCAGCTATCTGGATTTTGAAAAGAAAGAGATTGCGAAGAGGCATATTGTCCCGCGGTTGATCACCGAGCACGGAATGACTGACAAAGGGATCGAAATTCGCGACGAAGCGATCCAAAAAATCATTACGGAGTACACTCGGGAAAGCGGTGTGCGGAACCTCGAGCGCGAGATTGCATCAGTTTGCCGCAAAGCGGCAAAAGAAACTGTGTTGTCAAATCAGAAAAATGGGAAAAAGAAGATTGCAAAACTGATTATCGACGAAAAGAAGATTGAAGAATATCTCGGCGTACCGAAGTTCCGGAACAAAGAAGCGGATAAAAAAGCACAGGTCGGTTCCGTTACGGGATTAGCATGGACAAGTGTCGGCGGCGACATCCTTCATGTGGATGTGACGCTGATGAACGGCAGCGGAAAATTGACATTGACAGGGCAGTTGGGAGATGTGATGAAAGAATCTGCCCAGGCTGCATTAAGCTTCATCCGTTCCAATGCAAAAAAATTGAAACTGAATCCGGATTTCTTCAAGAAACATGAGATCCATATTCATTTGCCGGAAGGAGCTATACCGAAAGACGGTCCGTCAGCTGGTATTACGATGACCATGGCGATGATTTCCGCGATCAGCGGAAAACCCGCCCGTGCCGATGTGGCGATGACCGGAGAGATTACGCTGCGCGGCGAGGTTCTGCCGATCGGCGGATTGAACGAAAAACTCCTTGCCGCCAAACGGGCGGGGATCAAAACGGTGCTGATTCCAAAGGAGAATCTGAAGGATCTCACCGAGATCCAAACAAGTGTGAAAGAAGGATTGAAGATCATTCCGGTGGAAAAGATCGAAGAGGCACTGCCGATCGTTTTCGGCAAAAAATAGATTGCACAAGGTGCCTGAAAACTCACATATTGTAACAACAAATTATTTTGATCCATAATTATTAGAGATAATGAATTATCAAGTTACAGCACGTAAATGGCGGCCGATGGTATTCGATGATGTCATCGGACAGTCGCATGTTTCCGACACATTGCGGAATGCACTGACACAGAACCGGTTGGCCCATGCATTTATTTTCAGCGGAACGCGCGGATGCGGCAAGACCACGACGGCACGCATACTTGCCCGTGCTGTAAACTGTCTGAACCCGAAGAACTTTGAGCCGTGCAATGAGTGTGAAGTCTGTAAAGAGATCATCGAAGGCCGCTCGCTGGATGTGATCGAGATCGACGGTGCGTCCAACCGCGGTGTGGAAGAGATCCGGAATCTGCGCGAATCGGTTCGGTACGCGCCTGCACGTGGCAAGAAGAAAGTGTACATCATTGACGAAGTGCACATGCTTACGAAAGAAGCGTTCAATGCACTTTTGAAAACGCTCGAAGAACCGCCGCCGCACGTCCTGTTCATTTTTGCAACGACCGAACTGCATAAAGTACCTGCGACGATCCTCTCCCGCTGCCAGCGGTACGATTTTCGCAGGATCGGCCTGGAAGAGATTGTTGGACGGTTGAAATTTATTGCCGGCGAGGAAAAGATTTCGATCGACGACGATTCCCTGTTGATCATCGCAAAAAAAGGGGACGGTTCCATGCGCGATGCGCAGAGCATCTTCGATCAGGTCGTGTCGTTCTGCGGGACGACAATTACCGCGCAGCAGGTCGGTTCTGCGTTGAACATTGTCGATCAGGAATTATTCTTCCGCGTATCGGATCTCTTCCGTGCAAAGGATACCAAAGCGGCGCTCGATCTCGTGAAAGAGGTGATCGACAGCGGATTCGATATCAAGGAATTCATTTCAGGATTGGCGGAACATTTCCGCAATATGCTCATTGCTAAAACAACTCAGTCCACAGCGCTCATTGAAGAATCTGAACTCTACCGTAAACGGTATGCGGCGGATGCCGCCTCCTTCGCGCTGCAGGATATCCTTCGCATTTTGAAAGTTGCGGGAGATACCGAGAATGCCATCCGGTACAGCCCCCAGCCGCGCTTCCGTCTCGAAGTGATGATGGTGCAGTTGACATCGATGGAGCAGGCGGTAAAGATCGATGAACTGCTGACGCAGATTGATGACCTGAAAAAAAAACTTCACACTGATCCGACCACTTCCTTTGCACCGACTCCACAGGAGAGACCTGCGACACGGCCCGTTGAACAACCCCGCGCAATTGAAAGTCCTCGCGAACGAGCCGTTCCGTCCGTTCCGAAATTCTCTGTACAGGATGTCCAACCGCGCTACACGGTCGAAACTCCTATGAAAAAAACAGCGGAAGAGCAACAACAGGAATCTCCGGTTCCTCTGCAGGTGGTGAATGTTACCATGGCAGACGTTCATCATCAATGGAATACCATTGTTGATGCCATGCGAAAGAAAAAGATCTCCGTCGGAACCATCCTCGGCGAAACGACTCCCGTGGAGATCGTCAACGGTACACTGCAAATCGCTTGCGGCGACGATTTCCACCGCGGCACACTTGTCCGGAACAAAGAGGTGCTTGCAGAGACGATCAACTCCATCCTGCATTCCCGTCTGCGGATTGAACCAATCATGCAGGAATCGGGCTCTCATCAAGGGAACGGGAATCATCCCGCAGGTGATTCCAAACCGCAACCGCATGTTTCGATACCAACACCGCAGCAAGCAGATGAGCATCCTCTGGTGAAAAAACTCGTCTCCGATTTTGGGGCGGAACGGGTGTAAATCATAATCATAAAACATGCAGAGAGTGCAACAATACAACGCTTTGGGACAGTCTCGTTCCGTTGTATCATAAAGAGATGTTTCTCCAAATGAATCTTCACTACACGTATGCACTTCGCCTGACAACAACCGGCACGTTACGAATACAAAAGTATGGTCGTTCCGTATCCTTAAAAATCGTTTCTCAACTACGTCTGAAAAAACAAAACGCCTGAACAGGTGGGAGATTTTGTAATTGGTTAATGCTACCGTGGATTTGGCGGCAGCATAACTTTGAGTTGCAATGGAGTTGAGGATGAATCACAAAGTTCGTAAGTTGAAAAAGCAATGAAAAAACTATTCTTCATAGTGATGCTGCCGTTGTTTGTTCTTGCACAGCAGAAGATTCTCATTCCGATGGATCTGAAACAGACGAACCACCTGAAAGCGTACGGCATTGCATTCTGGACGCTTGAAAAAGGAGTGGAGATCGACTGGCTTCTCAACTATCGCGGCGGATCGTTCATGATTGATAATGTTGCGATCGTTGCAAACGAATGCAGGATTCGCGGCGTGGCATTCGAGCAGATCAGCGGCGCAAGTGCGGCGCAGATTCTCGGAGAAATCTCCAGCGAGAACACGAATATGGATGTGGTACGTCTTGAAAAAGCGCCGAAGGTTGCCGTCTATGTGCCGCCGGGATTCAAGCCGTGGGACGATGCTGTGACGCTTGCGCTTGAATATGCGGAGATCCCGTACACGAAACTGTGGGACACCGAGGTCCTTCATGGAAAACTGTCGGACTATGACTGGCTTCATCTTCATCACGAGGATTTTACCGGTCAGTACGGGAAGTTTTATGCATCACACCGCAACTCTCCCTGGTACATCGAACAGCAGATCAGTTACGAAAGAACCGCCCGTGAACTAGGGTATAAAAAAGTCTCCGATGAAAAGAAGGCGGTCGCTCGCGCCATCCGGGATTATGTTGCGAGTGGTGGATTCATGTTCGCAATGTGCGCAGCAACGGACAGTTATGATATCGCCCTTGCAGCGGAAAATGTCGATATCGCGGAGACGATGTTCGACGGCGACCCGGCGGACAGGGATGCACAGCAAAAACTTGATTTCTCCAAGTCCTTTGCCTTTCAAAATTTCACGCTGGAAATGAATCCGTTCCGCTATGAATTTTCCGATATCGATAATCCACCGAGCGATCCCGTGCCGTTGCGCGATCCTAACTCAGATTATTTTACGCTCTTTGAATTTTCCGCCAAGTATGATCCTGTTCCGACCATGCTGACGCAGAATCATGTGAATATCCTGAAAGGATTCATGGGGCAGACGACGATGTTCAAGAAGTCATTGATCAAACCGAGCGTGATCATTCTTGGTGAACGGGAGGGAACAGACGAAGTGCGGTACATCCACGGCAATTATGGCCGCGGCACGTTCACATTCTACGGCGGTCACGATCCGGAAGATTATCAGCATGCCGTCGGTGATCCTCCCACCGATCTCAACCTACATAAAAACTCTCCCGGATACAGGATTATTTTGAACAACATCCTTTTTCCTGCAGCAAAAAAGAAACTTCAGAAAACATAAACATCTATTTTCCGAATTGCCAAAACAAACATTCAATGAATTGAAAACAACACGCAACAATCGGCTGCTAGTATCGTCATGACGCCATTAGTCACTCTTGTTGTTGCTGTTTATAATAAAGCAGACAACCTGAGATATATTTTTGCTGCACTCAACCGGCAATCGTTTGTTCCGTTCGAAGTGATCATTGCGGATGACGGTTCCGGCAGGGCCATTGCCGATGTGGTGAACGAAGCGAAGCGGACCTCTTCATTTCGCATCAAACATCTGTGGCATGCGGATAAAGGATGGCGCAAGAATACGATGCTGAATTACGCCATCCAGGAAGCAGTCACGGAGTATATTGTGTTTATTGACGGGGACTGCATTCCAGCCGAGCACTTTCTTGAGGATCACTTTACGCAGCGTGAGAAGGGGAAAGTGCTGCTTGGAAGAAGAGTGGAGCATGGCAAACGTTGGGCTGAAACACTTTCTATGGAGAAGATCCGCTCAGGAGAATTTGAAAAATACACTCTTCCCGACCTTATCGATGCCGTGAAAGGGACATCCGTCCGCTTGGAACACGGCATTCGTGTGACCAGTCCATTCCTCCGCTCCTTCGCGGAAAAATCAAGCGGAATTCTCGGGTGCAATTTTTCCACATTTAAAGAGCATTTAATTGCAGTCAACGGTTTTGACGAGTCGTACCATGGTCCCGGTTTTGGCGAAGATACAGATATTTTTCACCGCCTGAACCTGATTGGAGTGACCGGGAAATCCCTTCGAAATCTCGCCGTACAATATCATGTCTGGCATCCTCTCACAACCGTACCTGCGGACAATAGAATCCGTTTTGAAAAAACAGTGCAACGCAATGAACCCCTCTGCCGCGACGGACTGAAAAAACTCTAGTAAAGAGTTTGATAAATGCCCATTGTTTCTCTCCGGAGTTCCTAGTATACTTTCGCTATTGTTTATGAAAGGAACTCTGCAATGAATACGTTCAAACTGTTTTTTCTTGTGACACTGTTTGTTTCATTTGCGACTGCAAATGAGATATCGACCGTACAGCCGGCAAAACCAAAGATCGGTGATGTCGTGACACTCACCTATGATCCCACGGCAGCCGGAGCTACCCACTCCGCAGCAACAGAAATTTACGCTGTGGTCCTTTTCACCCATATCAACGAGCTGCCCACATTGCTCGAACAGAAAATGGAACGGGCTGGAACAGTATGGACAACAACCTTTCCTATTACTGATGCGAACGCCGTCAGTTTCTCCTTCCGTTACGATGCGGATGAGAAGATCGACGATAACAGTGCGAATGCGTGGAATGTTCTCATCTGCAATGCTAAAGGAAAACCGGTTGCAGGCGCACAATATTTGGAAGCAATGCTTTACTTGCAAAAATATTATTATGGCTTCAAACATCAGGTGGATACAGTGAAAGCGCTGGAAGCATTGCGCCGTGAAAACAAACTTTATCCGGGGAGCTGGAGAACACAACTGCTGCAATGGTCCATCGATAACAGGCAGCAGAATAACGTGAAAACTAAAAAACGGATCGCGAAAGAGCTTTCAACACTCTATGCCAAGGAGAAGAATAATGAAGAGGCAGTTCGTGAACTTCTTCAGTGGTTTATCATGACGGAACAAGGCAAAAAAGCGGAAGAGATTGAAGCAGCATGGATAAAGAAGAATCCTGCCGGTTTAATTGCACAATCGAAAGCGCAGATGGAGTTCATGAAGGAACAGGATCCGGCGAAACGAGCCGAACTCGCGGTCCATTTTTATGAAACGTTTCCGGTGAAACGCGGCATGGAACCGATGTTCCTGTCGACGCTGGTGAAAGTGAAAGATTATGTTCATGCGGCAGCATTTATTGAACAATACCCTCTTGTTTCAGTCAATTACTATAACAGTGTTGGATACGGCATCATCCAAAAAGGAGAGCAGATAGAAAAAGGAGTAGAGATCGCAAAGAAAGGATTGGACAGATCTGTTTCCGGCGATGTTCGCACCAACCTGGATTATATCGGTTTACCGAGAAAAGGATGGAAAGAGAATGCATCCTACACACGCGGCATGATCGCCGATACCTACGGTGAAGGGTTGATGAAACTCGGGAATTTTGCCGAAGCGGAAAAAGTGCTGGAAGAATCGAATACACTGATGGAAAGCGATGATGAGGATAATAACATGCGGCTTGCTGAATGTTATGTGAAAAATGGCAAGAACGACAAAGCCGTTGCGTTTTCGTATTCCTCCGTTGTGAAAGGACGGGCGAATGCGCAGCTGCTCGAATTGTATAAAACCGCTTACACTGCAGTGCGCGGATCGTCAGCAGGATTCGATTCCGTCCTGAATGTTGCGAAAGCGGAAATGAAAAAACAGATGCAGGAAAAATTACTGAAAGAGCAACTTAATGTGCCATCGATCGACTTTACGTTAAAATCCATCGACGGATCGACAGTAGCTCTTTCCAGTTTGAAAGGAAAAGTTGTTGTGCTTGATTTCTGGGCGACATGGTGCGGTCCATGCATTTCCTCGTTCCCAACATTACAGAAAATATATGACCGGTACAAAGATAATCCGAATGTGGTGATCCTTGCGATGAACACCTGGGAACGCGTAAAACCGGAAGATCGCGAACAGCATGTGAAGGATTTCATAGCAAAGAACAAATACACATTCCAGGTACTCTTCGATACAGACCTTGTATCGCAGTACGGAGTGGAGGGCATCCCGACGAAATTCTTCATTGATAAGAATGGTTCAATCCGGTTTAAGGATGTTGGATTCGTCGGTGCACAGGAGATGGAGCAGAAAATGGAAATGCAGTTCGACATGCTTTTGAAAAGCGATGGAGTATCGAAATAGATGAAAGCATGAAGCCCCGCCCAAGTGCGGGGCTTTTTTTGGCCATAGGTATAACGAAAAGCTATGAACCGGTATATTCACCGATACCCTGCCCCCATTCACCGATTTCCGACAAACTTTCTGATGTTTTTCGAGTATGTTGATACAGTTCAATAGAAAGAAAGGATACAGATCATGAGTACAATGTCTCGTCGAAAATTCAGCGCACAGGATGCGGTCGTTGGCAGTCTGTTGATCCTGATCGGTGCCGTGTTGCTGTTGCATCAACTAAACATCTTTTACCTGTACGATCTGGGGATAGACTCTGTCTGGCAGTTATGGCCGTTCATCCTGGTGGTGATCGGTATCGGAAAACTTGTGGATGCTCCAACAGTGTATCATATCGGCCATGGCATCTGGTGGATTTTTCTCGGCCTGTGGCTGTATGTATCGATCAACCATGTCTATGGCCTGGGATTTGAAGAGACATGGCCGGCCATGCTGATCGCATGGGGAGTGAGCATGATGTGGGAATCG
>JBAYJG010000064.1:0-13443 GCA_041665225.1 Bacteroidota bacterium | reverse complement strand
TCAATTAACAATTAACAATTAGCAATGGACAATTGACAATGGACAATGAACAATGAACAATGGTCAATGTGATAATGATTCAGTGTGAAACCATTCATACAAACTTCTAAAAACTCACAACTCACAACTCATAACTCATAACTCATAACTCACAACTTATAACTTATGACTTATATCTTCCAACTTCCAACTTACAACTGCCTACCTATCATCGCTGAACACTCCAAAGTTACCAATAGTTCAATAGAATTAATACACCGCTCAAAATTATTGCGAAAAATAGAGGATTTTAGTATATTGATACACAAAATATGCATTGCTGGTGTAGCTCAGTTGGTAGAGCAGCTGATTCGTAATCAGCAGGTCAGGGGTTCAAGTCCCCTCACCAGCTCAAAAAAATGGACCCGTGGAAACACGGGTTTTTTGTTTTAAACAATCTCACCAATATTTCTCCTCTATGCGCAACCGCGTACGTCCCTAGGAGTCCTTTTGGGGAAGCTATTCCTTACCGTCAGATTGATTGTCAGAAACCATAAGAGGTTATTGAAATCACTCGACGGTTTTTTATTTCTAAATGTTTTTCTATATACTTCATCGATTTCAGAATTACCTAAAGCATTGATACACTAAAAGGAAACAGGTCAGTAGGAGTTATTGTGTTTCAAGAGATATATTAATTGTAGAGTTTTTTTGGGGAAATTTACCTTTAAAATACTATCTAAATCCGAAAGACGGAGGAGAGATATTCAATATTTCTAATAACAAATATGATAAACAAATTTTTCCATAGAAAATTGCGATTTTCATTTGCAAAAACAAAGATGATTATTATTGTCGGAATATTGACATTTCATTGTTTTTCGCAAGATAAAATTCTAAATGAATTCCCGTCTGCTCAGAAATCAATTCAAATTGATTCTATTGGGCGTCCAAATCAAAATATCTTCTATATTCCGGTTGAAGCTACAAATTCAATAGGTGTAACATATTCGCAAGAAAAGAAAAAGGGAATTCTTGTGAGTTATTACGATACAAATTTAACGAAATCAATTTCCCAATTTTTGTATTCGCTCGATGAACCTATTTTATCTGTAAAATATACAGATAAAGACATGTTTCGATTTGTCATGATTCAACCACCAAAGTTGAAGATGCTGATTCGATTTGTTCGACAATATGATTCGTTGGAAATAAAATTCGCATCTATATCATTAGATACTTTTCCCAAGAGTAATGTTCATTTGACGACAAAAACAATTATTTTACCTATAGCATATTGGGACACATTATCAATGATGCTTGATTATGGAAAATTTTGGACTACTATGCCAACAACGATTGATGTGAATCAAACTCAAGAATTTAGCCAAGAATTTATTTGGATATTGGAAGGTCATAAAATAGATGGTTATAGAGTAGTTAGTCGTTGGGGATTTCGTTCGGATGAAATTTTCAGCGAAATATGTCTTTACATGCTTGCACTAAGTAAAGTCCCAGAATTACGTGGAGTTGAATACACTCTGTCTATTTCTCCTACACCTACTTCTTTTATTAAAGGGATAAAATAAATCTATAATCTTGAGGTGTCATTATGAAACCATCAATTTTTATTTACTTTTTTTCTCATCGGTTGTTGCGTACTTTATTCACAAACTGTTTTGCCATCAGCTACAGCGCCCCCAACAGATCAGGCAATACAAGTGCCGATCGCACCGCCAGTGCAATTATCGGCTGTCCCTACAGCTCAGGAGATTGCCGATCTATTTGTTGCCGCAAATGCTCAGTTCACAATTTACGATGCAGTCCGGTTAGTAGTCAAAAAAGGAGATGTAGCAGTTCCCGCGCTCGAACATTTGATGAACCATCCTGAATCAGAAAATATTGACACGAAAGTTAATGTCCATTGCTGAAAATCGGAATAAAACCCCGGCTTGTTAAGGTTAATCGCTAAATTGCATACACTGATGAATTAACAGCTCATAAATTCTTCTTTAGTCCTTGATTCTCATTCTTCTCTTTTTATTCACATTTCACATGTTTTTCTACAGTAAAGTTATCTGATCCGATAAGGAAATTATCCATAAAATTCCCTGTTTTCGCAGTATACTGGAAAATAATATTATATAGTTATCCTGTGATAGAAAATAATACTAAAATATTCGCTTTTAATGGAAAAAATTCTTAATATTTGTTGACATAAGATCACATAGTAGAAAAAAATCATAATGAGCGAAATTATCATAGCGACATCGGATTCTAAAGAAAACTATAGGATCTCAAAACTTCGTAAGGCAAAAAAACTTCGTAAAATTGCGCCGAGAATTTATTCGGCAGATCTCGACAGTAAGCCATCGGAAATTATTGCGCGTAATATCCTGGAGATCTTGGGAAGGTTATACCCAGGTGCACTACTTAGTCACCGTTCAGCCTTTGAGTTTACGCTGACCTCCTCCCATCATATTTTTGTGACCCACAAATACACAAAAAAAGTGAAACTACCGGGAGTGACGATTAATTTCCTGAAGGGGAAAGGACAGGTAGAAGGGGATAACCAGCAATTGTGGGGAATGTTTGTTTCGTCGAAAGAACGGGCGTTTTTAGAAAATCTTCAGAGCACGAAAAAGATCGGTCCAGATTCAAAGTGTTTGGGAATTCCGCAAATCGAAGAAAAACTTGATGACATTTTGCGGATTAAAGGTGAAGAAGGTTTAAATCTGGTTCGGGATAAAGCAAGAGCGATTGCAAAAGCATTGGGCATGAAAAAAGAAATGATGCTTTTGGATAAAATGATTGGTGCATTGCTTTCGACAAAACCGTCATCACTATTGAAATCCAATCTTGCTCTTTCGCGTGCAGCGGGAATGCCGTATGACAAGGTGAGAGTAGAACTCTTTCATACCCTCTTTACGTTTCTTCACAATCAGGAATTTAAGGATAGGGCGGAAGAAAATAGCACAGTTCAATCGTTTAGGAACTTTGCGTTTTTTGAGGCATACTTTTCTAATTACATTGAAGGAACAGTTTTCGAGGTTGATGAAGCAAAAAGGATTGTTGATACTGGCGTCCCGCTTGCAACACGTGATGGAGATTCGCATGATGTTCTTGGAACCTATCAATTAGTGTCGGATACAAAGGGATTAAAAAATATTCCCGGATCTGCAAATGAATTTCTAACATTATTGCAAACCAGACATGGTCAATTACTTTCTGCACGGATTGACAAACATCCCGGACAATTTAAGGAAAGAAATAATAGGGCGGGGAGTACTCAATTTGTTGACTGGAAGCTTGTCCGGGGCACGTTGATACGTGCATTTGAGTTTTATCAGGCATTGCAACATCCATTTGCGAGGGCAGCATATATGATGTTTGTGGTAAGCGAAGTGCATCCATTTGAGGATGGAAATGGAAGAATTGCGAGAGTGATGATGAATGCAGAGTTAGTAGCCGCCGAACAGAGTAAAATTATCATACCGACAGTTTTTCGAGATGATTATATGCTGACAATAAAAAAAATGACGAAACGACAGGATCCGAAACCTTTCATCGATATGTTGACAAAGGCACATGAATTCAGTCACGTTCTTCACTTTGAAGCATATGATGATCTTTATGAATATTTAAAATCGCACAATGCATTCTATGAGCCGGATGAGGGGAGGTACCTTATTGTTGATTGACCAAGGCGCTTGTGGAGCGTTCGAATCCGGAAGCCTGAGATGCTGAAAAGAGAAATGACTTAGAGGTGTATTTTGCCTCGGCAGGTCAGGGGTTCAAGTCCCCTCACCAGCTCAACAGGCGGACAGGTATTCGACACTTCAAGAGTTCTACGAAAGCTTTTTCATTGGTAAAGTCTTACCGTCAGTTCAGAAAAATCCCACTTTAATGGGATTTTTCATTTTAAAGACAAGCAAAACTGATTTTTGCTGTAGTATTAAGACTCACACATTCCATTAAACCCTTGCAACAATTCAACTCACTTGTTTTTGAAACGAGTTAGCGGTACAATTGGATAAAGCAGGGAAGATTCTATGAATAATCGCCACTGACCTCCGACAGTTTTGTGCACGGAGGTTTTTTTATTAAAGTAATTACATGACAGCACACTAGTTATTTAAACTCTTCTCACAAAACTCAAATGGCATTAGTATAGAAGAGGGAAGTCAAAATCCCCAATTTTTAGTTTTGCGAACTGTTTGATTTCATTGCCATTGATGCAACACTAACTGCCGGGATTTTCCTTTTTTGATCGAATTAGGACAATTTGGGATGGTATAATATTTGCGGAATTAAGTTCCATGGGGAAGAACATTAGCGGTTCCAAGGGCATACGGCCGAAACTGTGCCGTGCAGTCGGAAAGAACCGAAGAAATACAGAAACAGTTTCAGGGGTGGAACAGAAAAAACCTGGTGCCAGTATTCCCGGCACACCATTGAATTGCTGGGAGTATAAGAATTGCGGCTGTCAGCCTGGCGGAAAAAACGTTTCATTGTTAGGAGTTTGTCCTGCAGCCATCGATTCGCGATATCATGAGATCAACAATGGCATTAACGGTGGCAGATTCTGCTGGTTGGTGGAGAAAACATTGTGTATTGGAGATGTTGAACATTCCTTCCTGGATAAATTTGAACGCTGCCTGCAATGTGATTTTTATGCAATTGTCCACAGGCAGGAGAAACAGCGGTTTCAGGAAATGGCAGATCAATTTCTTGAAGATGTCTGAAGTCCGTCATTGTGCAAAGTAGATAGATACTGAGAAGAAATTCAATTTTGTTAAACAATAACGTCAAAAAAAGGGAATATGGAAGAAGAAAAAAAAGAAATTCAACCCGTCATTGATGAGTATAAAGGGAAACCGATTCTCCGCATACCGCTGGTAGATGATCCTAATCCCGAAACCTCTTGGCATTGGCTTACTTTTGGAAAGAGCAAAGCAAAAGCGATCATCAAATATATCGATGCGATAAAAAAGTTTGCAGAGAGCTAAATTGATAGGTAATGAGTTGTAAGTTTGAAGTGAGTCATAAGTTGTAAGTCGTAAGTTGTAAGTCATAAGTCGTAAGTGATAAGTAATACCCTAATCGACATAAAAATTATATTTAATTATAGGAAACTAATATCTCAGAACTCAAAACTGTAAACTCACAACTGTAAACTCCCAACTCCCAACGACAATTCCAGAACTCCAAAACTCCTTCTTGCATCACAAACTACTCCTGAAATCCCTGCTTTAAAATACAGACAATAACTGACTCAAATTTTGTACTTGACAGAACCGAATTTATTCACTAGGTTGTGCAAACGATTGCATGATAAATACATGAGTATTTTGTTATTATTATTAATATTCATTCAAACGTTTGCATAAATAGTCCATTTAAATAATACTTTCCAGGGATCCCAGTCCATATGTCATCTACTCTCAAAGATATTGCTGAAAAAACCGGCGTTTCTGTTTCAACTGTTTCCAGAGTTTTACATGACAATTCCAAAAAGTATAAGATCAGTGAAGAGACGCAGGAAAAAGTAAAACAAGCGGCGAAGGATATGGGGTATAGAATAAATACTCTTGCAAGGGGACTGCGATTGCAAAAGACATTTGAGATCGGTCTCATCGTGCCGGATATCGCCAATCCATTCTTCTCTGCGGTGATCAAAAGTCTTGCCGGTGAATTACGAAAAGGGGGATACAATTTTATTGTCTACGACACGGATGAAGATATTTCGCTCGAACGTTCTGCGATAAAAAGTCTTCTGGAAAAAAGAGTGGACGGATTGATCATCGCCTCTGTTGGTCAAGAGTTTTCGCATATCCAAAAAGTTCGTGATGCGAATATTCCATTGGTAATGATCGACCGATGTTTTGATTCACTTGATATTGATTCTGTCAGCGTGGATAACGTGAAAGGTTCGCTCTTCGCTGTGAACCATCTCATCAAAGAAGGACACACCCGCATTGCATTCATCCAAGGACTGCCGGGGACGTATGCGAACGAAACACGGTTGCAGGGATACAAACAGGCGCTCCATGATGCCGGAATCGCAGTCGACGAACACCTTATTGTCGGCGACGATTTCCGGTCACTGAACGGATATCTTGAAACAAAACATCTCCTGAAACTCTCCGCGCCTCCAACCGCCATTTTCACCGCCGGTGATTTGATCGCTCTCGGCTCCCTTGAAGCATGCAGGGAAAACGGCGTCCGTATTCCGCACGATCTTTCGTTAGTCACGTTCGACGATCCAATTTTTACCTCCTATCTCTCTCCGGCGTTGACCGCCATTGAACAACCGATTACAAAGATGACGGAAATGGCAGCAGCGATGCTATACAGGAGGATGAGGAATCCGAACGATGAGCGAAGGAAAGTACTGCTGGAGCCAAAGTTGAATGTCCGGAATTCTGTTGCGCGGTTATCGACACTGACTAACATCACGCATATCACGAAACTCGAAAAATAATTGCATCAACGCAGCAAAGGATCCATCGCATGAAGACAATCACGAGTCAACGAACGAAACGGATCACCGCAATACTCATAGCTACACTGCTGCTGTCGCTTCTTGGCGTTGCGGGCAATACAGGCAAGATCTCCGGAAGAGTCACCGACAAATCGACTGGAGAACCACTCATCAGTGCTAATGTGATAGTCAAGGAATTAAAGGTTGGCGCATCTACCGATCTCAATGGTGATTACTTTATCCTGAATGTCCCTCCCGGCACCTACACACTGTCCGCTTCTCTGGTCGGATATGAAACTGTAAACAGCTCCCATGTTCTTGTAATGATCGATAGGACCACTGCTAAAACCTTCGCACTGGACGCTACCGTCATTGAGGGGAAAGAGGTGAATATCATTGCTGAGCGGCCGATTCTTGAAAAAGACAATACCTCCAGTGAACAGATTGTGACGAGCCAGGCATTGGAAAACACCGGCGCACGGTCGGTAAAGGATGTATTGGAACTGCAGGCGGGTATCTTTAGCGATAATTCGAGTCTTGCATGGCAGCGCGGGGCAACGAAAGGATATGTCCGCGGAAGCACCATTGTACAGGCTGTGTTCATGATTGATAACCTTTCGGTTAACAGCGGATTAGTATCGGACAATTACTCAGGTTTTAACACATCGACGATCGAACAGATCTCGGTGCTGACTGGCGGGTATAATGCGGAATATGGTGAAGGGCGTTCTGCTGTTGTGAATATAATTTCAAAAGAAGCATCGGAAGGCCTCCATGGCACATTGCTCGCCCGCTTGCGCCCTGCTGGTGTCTATCACTTCGGCAGGAACATGTACAGTAAAGAGAACAACGATTATGTGAGCACAGGGATCAATTATTGGACAAATGAATCGAACGATGTCAACAGCCGGTATTATACATTGAATCCTGATTCATTGTTGCAGGCATGGCGTGCGCAGACAACGCCGAACGAAGTCCTTGCAAAATACGCGGACCGTACTGAATATGAATATGAAGGGACAATTTTTGGAGGATTGACCGAAGAATTCAGTTTTCTTCTTTCTGGCCGGTTCAAAGAAGGCGTTGGTATCTTTCCGCAAGCCATTCCCTATAATCCTGAATTCAATGTTCAAGGATATCTCAATTATAAATTCACACCTGAATTAAAATTACGCGTCGGTGGATTCTTTGGCGGGTACGAAAGCGCCGATTATACATCATCAAATTTTAACACATCAGAAATGGGGCAGGAAGCTGGTTGGCTGGCTCCGATGAGAATCGATGAACAATATGCTCGAGCAAAATTCAATCTCTTCGGTGCTCCGTTCCGGCAATGGCCGGAATTAACGCGCTGGTCCCAATTATATGGCAAAGTAACCCACGTTCTCAATCCGCAATCGCTCTACGAAGTAACGGCCAGTTATCTCAGCAACCGAATGGACCGTTCGGACAGAGAACACCGCATTCCGGATAGTTTATGGCTGCCAGATGTTGTTTCCATGGTTCCGCGATATACGCTGCAAGCCTATTACCATACATGGACAAAGAACTTCTCTCAGTCATACCAGATAAAGGCAGATTATACCAATCAAATCACGACGATCCACAATATTAAAACAGGCCTTACGTTTAAAACGCACGATTTTAACTATGAAAATTTTGCGGCGGAATCGAAAAGCAGCAGAAATAATTCCATGAATATCTTTAATGGAAAGCCGTACGAAGGAAATCTTTATCTGCAGGATAAAATTGAGTTTCCTGGATTAATCGTGAACATTGGTGTCCGCAGCGATTTCTTCAATCAGAATAGAGATGCGCCGAAAAATATGTTCGATCCGCTGGCGTTCGAGATCGCAACACCCGGACATGATCCCGGTGCGCCCTTAGGAATTCCCGGAACGCCCGAACGGGAACGGACAAAATTACAGATGGTTTTCGCACCTCGGCTGGGTATATCTCATCCGGTAAATGAAAATGCCGTACTGCATTTCATGTACGGTCATTTTTATCAACGGCCGTCGTGGACGAAAATGTTCGGATTCCCATTTGTGAATTACAACACGGTATGGGACAGCATCACAAATCCGTACGCCAAACAGACCACCTATATGGATGAATGGCAGGGATATTACGGAAATCCACACATGGGATATGAACGGACGATTCAATATGAGCTCGGAGTGGACTATAATATCGCCGATGTCCTTCGGCTGGACTTGACCGGGTATTACAAAGATGCTGCAAACGAAGCGAGAGTTATTACAGGAGTGTATGCGGCAACCTACAGCGCAACGAAGGCACTCATGGCGAGCAATTCCGGATATTCCGATGTGCGGGGAATCGAAACAAAACTCGATTCGAAGTTCGACGGAATATTCAACTTTGGACTCAGTCACGAAATATACTGGTCCATTCAAGGCGAAGTTGGGTATAGCAGATTGTATGAACCGGGTGCGCAAAGTATCAATGTTCCGAAAGGACTCCGTCAGGAACGCGGTGCATGGGGAGATAACCAGCGGATAGAAGGATGGGTGAATTTCTTTTTCAATAAAGATGAAGGTCCGGAAGTAGCAGGAATACGGCCGCTGAGCCACGTGAACATCTTCTCGAACTTCTGGTGGAGAGCCGGCGATCCGTACACCTATCACGGTCCGGGCGATCCGTCAACGGAGCCGAATAACATGCGGTGGTTCAATTACTATCAAATCGATTTGAAAGTAACGAAAGGCATCGACGTTTTTGGCATTACCACCGAGCTTAGCGTTGATATCAAAAATCTTCTTAATTCAAAGTTCCTGCGCCGGTTGTATGGTGATGATCTTATTCGCTACATGGAAAATCCGAATCTGTCGGACAACGAACGGTTGCCGAAAACGTCAGATTTTTCCGAGCCGAATATCTGGGAATGGTATACCTATGAAGTTTCTCCGCAGAGGATTTATTTCCAGATATCGCTAAAATTCTAATGAAGGCCAAACAATGAATATGAAAAAAATTGGATTGACAGTTCTTCTGATGATGATATGCTCTACGATGCTTTCGGCACAAGTTACTTGGGGAAAGCAAACATTGAAGAGGGGAAAATTGTGGGCGACGATTTGGAATTCCCTTCAATACGGCGATCCGACCGAAACACAAAATGGATTCCATACGATTGATTATCCCGGATATTCCAAAGGAACCAATGTCAATGATGCGTTGAACTATGCAGAAGCGGCCGGATATGCGATCTATGGTGTCCGCCAAAACGTTGCATCCTCATACACGATTAATTCCCGGTTCTTTCCCTCAGGACAGGATATCTTCCCGATCGAAGAAACAATTTTGACGAAAAATTATAACCTGAAAAATCCCGGAATAGCTGGCGAGGAAACTGTGAACGGCGGCCATCACGTGAATGGGCTCAATGTGGATGTTTCCCGACGAAGTATGGTGTGGAGTTTCCCGGGATTAAGCGACTTCATTATTCATGAAGTAACCATTACCAATAATGAACTGACCGGTGTCGATTCCTTGATCTTCGGTATGCGCTATGGCCTGCGGATGACGCAGCGTTCCGGCAGCCGTGGGGATGAAAAATACGCATGGGACCCAACGGAGAAGCTCTTCTATTTCTACGATCATCAGCGGTTCCGGACACAGGATGAAGTGCCGATCACTTATAATTTCGGTGTCGGTCCGCAGCGTGGTGATATTGGCGATGCGCGTGATATCTACCAACAGGGGATCCGGGAACATGAGCTCGATGCTCCGGGATATTTTACTGTTGTCGTGCTGGATTCCGCGGGAGCAAACACCTACCAGAATATTCTGGAACACACCGGTCAGGGATTGACGGAGGGTGCGGCGACGGTGGATCAAATGTTCATCCAGGGTTCATCATTACATGCACGCGTGAAGGAAGTGATGATGCATCAGCAGCCGCGTATGTCGTGGGATTCCGCCCGAGCTTTGGGAGGGGAAGGCGGGAATAAATATGAACGGCGCCCTGAATTTCTTGTGAGCGTCGGACCGATCACTCTGTCGCCGTTTGGGTCCGTGAAGATTGTTTTTGCCGAAGTAATGGGTGAGATGGATCGCGCGAAGATCGTTGAAGGCGGCGTTGCGAATATCGATCTCATGGCAACAGCGTCGAGAGATTCCATGCTTGTGCATGTTCGTGCTGCACGGAAATTATATGCAAATAATTACAAGCCAACAGTGTATCCTCCGCCGACTCCTTCGGACGGAGAAAACAGTCTCAAGATCACCACCGAGCCGGGCAACGTGAATATTGAATGGGCGCCGATTCCTTCCACCTATAAAGACCCGATCAAGGGAGTGAACGATGTGGCTGGCTATCGTGTCTACCGGTCAAATTATTTTACGATCGGCCCATGGATGCTGGCAGTCGATATTAAAAAAGATTCGGTCGTCATGGTTGGCGGCAATATACGGTTCGTGGATAAAGACTTGCCGTTCGGCGTCGGAAACTATTATTGTGTTACCAGTTATGATTCCGACGGGAATGAAAGCGGCAAAGTGAATAACACACGATTCCCGGTGTATCCCCTCCGAGGACCAAACCTGCAATTTCCCAACAACGTGTATGTCGTGCCGAATCCATTCCGGCAACACAGCAACCTGGTCGGCACCGGCGAACGCTTCCGGATGGAGTTCGTTGGAATCCCGGCAAAGTGCAAAATCAAGATCTATACACTTACCGGCGATATTATTCAGGAGATCGATCATGACGATGGCAGCGGATCGGAAGCATGGGGTAGCATCAAGCGGCTGGATTATCAACTGAACAAATGGACGTTGAATATCGCCCCCGGGGTGTATCTCTATCGCGTTGAATCGCTCGTCCCAGGACATACCGGTGAATCATACATCGGTAAATTGGCTATTGTGAAGTAACGGAGAACTCTCTCATGCATTTGACAAAAATATTTTCTCTTACAGTTGTAGCATTGGTCAGTCTCATTCATTCCACTCTACAGGCACAGTCCGGAATTGCTCCGATCAATGTCGAACGTGCAGGTCAATCCGGTTGGCAGTTTCTGAAGATCAACGGCGATGCCCGTCAGGCAGGAATGGGAGGTGCCTTCACGGCTATTGCCCACGGAGATGCAAGTGCGATCTTCGGCAATCCCGCTTCACTGGCGGATATTACGAATATCGATATCCAGGTGAATGCGTTGCAATGGATCGCCGATATCAGTCATCAGTCTGCAGCCGTAGCGTATAATCTCGGCGATTTAGGAGTTCTCGGGGCAAGCGTGGCGATGATGGATTACGGAGATATACCAGAGACGATCAATGCGCCAGCCGGAGCAAACGGCACTACACCTACTATCACGGGGAATAACTTTACTGCCAATGATATCGCAGCGGGGGCTTCCTTTGCACGAAAAATTACGGATCAGTTGTCGATTGGCGGCAATATTCGGTGGATGCAGCAACAGATCGCGGAATTCTCCATGCAGAAATGGGCGTTCGATTTCGGCACGATGTATTATACTGGATTTCGAACGTTGCGGATTGCGATGACGGCCAGGAATTTCGGGCCAGACTCGCGGTACGGGGGATGGAGTGAACAATATCAAACGGAATCGGATTATATCCGCATGCCGCTCGATTTTCGCGCCGGTATGGCAATGGATTTTCTGGATGAAGAGGGAAGTCCGCACCTTGTGACACTTGTCGTTGAAGGGGATCATCCGAATGATGGCAGAGAAAAGATCCATTGCGGCGCCAGTTATGCGTTTGAAGGAAAATTCTTTCTCCGTGCGGGATATAAGTTCAATTATGATGTGCAGCGATTTACGTTCGGAGCCGGTGTTACATATCCGTTTGCAGGAACCGTCGGGACGATCAATTATGCCTATGTCGATTTCGGCGAGTTAACACAGGTGCACATGTTCTCGCTTGGATTTTCGTTATGACCGTCGGAAGGGGGGCGAGTTGCTAAAGCCGCGCCGTTTCCGTATGGAGTTACGTTGTAGGACCTGACCATCACTCACTATGAAAAACAAAGTCGTTGTTATAGGAAGTTATAATACCGATCTGACCATCAAAACCAGCCGGATTCCCCGGCCAGGTGAAACGGTGATCGGCGGAATTTTCTCCGAAGGGGGTGGAGGAAAAGGGGCGAACCAGGCAGTTGCCGCAGTCCGTGCTGGAGCGAATGTCAGTTTCATTGCACGTGTTGGTAATGATGTGCTCGGCAACGAAGGGATTCAACGGCTGACGGAGGAAATGATAGACACCCGGCATATCTTTCACGATACCGAAGCAGCCACCGGTGTCGCGTTCATTGTTGTGGATGAACGGGGAGAGAACAGTATCGTTGTTGCTTCCGGCGCGAATGCACGGTTGACACCGGGGGATATCGAGACTGCGGCCGATGAGATTTCATCAGCATCGGTACTGCTGGTGCAACTGGAATCTCCGCTGGATACCGTTCGCGCGGCGATCAGGAAAGCTCATCAACACGGAGCTGCTGTCATACTGAATCCTGCACCGGCACACCCGCTCGATCCTGCTCTATTGAAGGAGATTGATATCATCACGCCCAACAAAGTAGAAGCGGAGATGATAACCGGAATAAAAGTGACCGATGATGACAGCCTCCGTGCAATTGTTGGAAAATTTTTCGATTTCGGCATTAAGAACGTTCTGATCACTCTCGGTTCAAAAGGTGTTTTTGCAGGATTGCCCGGTTTCATGGAACACCTTCCTGCATTCAAAGCGCGTTCCGTCGATTCGACAGGGGCGGGAGATGTCTTCAGCGGTTCACTCGCGGCATTCCTTTCCGAAGAGATGACAGTCGAAAAAGCGGCGAGAATGGCAAACGCAGCGGCGTCTATTTCTGTGACACGCATGGGTGCGCAAAATGCCGCTCCCCGCAGAATGGAAATTGAAAACTTTATAACATCCTATGCGTCGGCAGAAGCCGAAGCATTGAATTCGTAAGTGTTATTTCACACATACAAACC
>JBAYJG010000063.1:0-13483 GCA_041665225.1 Bacteroidota bacterium | reverse complement strand
TACGGCCAGGCAATGTCCGGCGTTGTCAATATCGTTACGCAGGACGGAGCATCGGACTTCCACGGAAATCTTGGAGTGTATGTGGGAGACTATTTCACAAACCACACGGACGTATTCGTTAATCTTGATAAACTGAATCTGCTGCGTACCAAGAACTATCAATTCAGCTTAAGTGGTCCTGTTGGATTAGAGAATCTGACGTTTTTTGCGACCGGACGGTATCAGGATGAAGATGGGTATTTGTACGGAAAGCGTGTGTATAATGTCAACGATGAAGTTCCCTTCTTTCCGAATCCAAACGACCGGACGGTGTACATTAATAACAATACCGGCGACGGCGCATACGTACCGATGAACCCGTTTAATAAATACTCCTTTAACGGAAAAATCTCCCAGTCTTTCGACGCACTGAAGGTCAGCTACGGTGGATTCTGGGAACAATCGAAAAGCAAAGGGTACGATCACGCGTATAAATGGACACCGGACGGCATTTCCACGTATTATGCTACCAACTGGATGCAGAATCTTCAAATCAATCATATCATCAGCAATAACACTTTCCAGTCGTTGAAATTCTCGTTGAATACGTTCACTGGTAAAGGATACCTGTACGAGAATGCTTTCGACACCCGGTATGTGCATCCCAACCAGGGACTTCCGCTGTCGAATAACACGTTTCGTTCCGGCGGCAATCAAACAGGCCGGTATGAAAACAGCAGCAAGAGCTTTATCGGACAATGGACATTCTCTTCGCAAGTATCGAAGGAACACAAGATCGGTCTCGGTGTGGAAACGCGCCTTCATGAAGTATTTGACCACGGCATGAGCATGACCAACGCTCTGGAAGGACAGACAGATTCGCTGACCGGAAAAGCACTCTTCAAAGTTTCCTATCCTCAACTCGGATCCATTGGCAATCAGCAATACACAAAGCGTCCGCGAGAAGCCTCTGCGTATATTCAGGATAAGATGGAATACGGCATCATGATCATCAATGCCGGTGTTCGTATCGACTATTTTGATCCCAATACTTCGCTTCTTGCCGACCTGAACAACCCTATGCGGAATCATCTGTTCGACACATTGAGGGTGAATGGTGTCAAAGTTCCGAATCCCAAAGGACCGGCAGGGAAATTAGTACGAACGAAAGAAAAGATCCAGGTCAGTCCACGGTTCGGTGTTTCATTCCCGATCACCGATCAAGGAATCATTCACTTCTCCTACGGGCATTTCTTCCAGATCCCGTCGTTCAGCAATTTGTATCAGAACTCCGAGTATATCATTTCTCCGGTAGCACAGCTTACCACCACCATGGGCAATCCAGACATCGACGTTCAGCGTACGGTGATGTATGAATTGGGACTGCAGCAAGTGCTGTTCACAAACATTGGCATCGACTTTACGGTCTATTATCGCGATATCCGGAACTTGCTTGGCATGGAGATTATCAATTCCTATGAAGGATTCAAATACGCACGGTACATCAACCGGGATTACGGAAATATCCGCGGTTTCATCCTCTCCGTTGAAAAACGGTATTCAGATCTGTGGAGCCTGCGTGCGGATTATACCTATCAGATCGCAGAAGGAAATGCATCCGATCCGTTGACCGTGTTTTATGATAACCAATCTGATCCGCCGAAGGCGACAAATAAAAAAGTTGTTCCGCTGGATTGGGATCAGCGTTCTACGTTGAATCTTTCTTTGAATGTTGGTGAACCCGGCAACTGGATGACCGGTCTGGTGGCTCATTACGGCGCCGGCTTCCCCTATACGGAAAATATTCGGGTAAGCGGCGGGCTGCAATTCGAGAACGGCGGTATTAAACCGACATCCTACAATGTGGACTTCCGGGCAGATAAAACACTCGATTTCTTCGGCGTGAAGTTCAATGCATTTTTACTTGTCTATAATCTTTTAGATATCAAGAACGAAGTGAATGTGAATGATGCCAGCGGCCGTGCGAATGTTAGCCTGTATACTGCAGAAGACGGCCCGATCTATGGATTGAACACACTGCAGGAATATTTGAATAATCCCACGTCCTTCTCATCGCCAAGGAACGTACGCCTTGGTGTAAACTTAGATTTTTAATTTTTCCTTTATCAAACGAGTACAGTGTATGAATCTTTTACAACATAAATTTACCAAAACGGCCGTTCTCATCGGCATGATGATCATGCTGTCGGCTGAACTCTACAGCCAGGCGTCCCCGCAAATCCAAATGTTCCGTGATGAACTAAAAGGGGAAATCCGATGGCGGAAAAAGGGGACGTTAGACGGGAACCTGGTCCGAACGACCTACGGCAATAACGGCGAAGTGTCGGACTGGTTCAACGGAGCGGTCGCTGCTCCACATGGTGAATGGCCCAAAGGGTCTGGACACCGTAGCCTCGATGGATTGACGTTATTGATCGGGTCCAAGATCCACCACAAAGATATACTCGGACGCAATGTTACCATAACACCGATCGAATCATCATACCGGGAGGAAATGGATAAGGATCAGGCGACAGGTTTAATCTGGGGATTAGAGCCTGTTCCCGGTTATGCTAATCCTTCCTCAACAAGTCCCGGTATTAATATCAACAAGTCAACATTCCCGGAACAATGGCCGCGGTCCATTTTCTATGACCTGTATGGGACAGATGAATCAAAAATAAAAGAGTGGGATGGTTATTGGTACGGCTATTTCGGGCGCGGTGTCAGCAATGCACAGCTGGAAACCTATTTTGTTGTTGATGATTCCAAGGATAAGGAATTTACCAATGCACCATGGAAATATTTTCCTATCGCCTCTGATTCTGACCGGGGCGGTATAGGATTACGCGTTGAAGTGCGCGGATTCCAGTGGACGCATGTGCTCGCAGAAGATATCATCTTTTGGCATTATGATATCATCAATCTTGCCGACAGCGTTCAGGATACCACGGTCTTCGGATTTTATGCAGATCCAAGCGTGGGATCAAAAGCGAATGATGCGTTATTCGATCGCAAGCTGGATCTTGCCTATGCGTGGGAACCGACAGGCACTGGCGGTCTGCCGGACGGATACAAAACAGGATATTACGGCCATTCATTTTTGGAGAGTCCGGGAAACGGCAACAACTTCAATGGCGGGGGATTGGGGATTGATGATGATGAAGACGGAATGGTGAATGAACGTCGGGACGACGGTATTGACAATGACGGAGATTGGGACAAATACACCGATGTAAACGGTGATGGAAAATGGGAGATCGACGAGCCGCTGAATGATGATGTCGGCAAGGACGGTGTTGGTCCCTTCGATCCGCAATATACCGGTAAGGATGACGGCGAAGGTGACGGATTACCTACCTTGGGCGAACCGGATTTTGATAAAACTGATAAAGATGAGTCGGATCAGATTGGTTTGCAATCGGCGTATCTTGGACTGCTGAGTGATAAAACGGATAACGGAGTGTGGCCTAAGAACGATCCGGTGATGTGGAGAGTAATGACCGGAGGATTCGTCGATACTGCCGTAAAAAGTGCAAATATTTCGATGGTCTTTTCTTCGGGTATTTTTCCATTGTTGATTAATCAACGAGAGCGGTTTTCCATCGCGATCCTTTTCGGCGATGATCTGACCGATCTTATTACCAACAAAATTACTGTACAATCGATCTACGATGCAAACTACAACTTCGCTCAGCCGCCATATACACCCACGATGACAGCTGTGCCGGGAGATAAGAAAGTATATCTCTACTGGGACAATGTTGCCGAACGATCATATGACAGGTTCTTAAAACAATTCGATTTCGAAGGATATCTGCTCTACCGCAGCAACGAAGCGGAGTTCCAAGATATAAAAGTTGTCACGGATTCGAAAGGGCAGCCGAAATTCTGGAAGCCGATTGCGCAATGGGACTTGATCGATACGGTGAAAGGGCCCGATCCGGTTGGCGTGAATGGCGCTCATTTCTGGAGAGGGGAAGATAATGGGCTGCAGCATTCGTATGTAGATAATACGGTCGTCAACGGTAAAAAATATTATTACGCGCTTGTTTCGTACGACCGCGGCGTCATTCCGACAAAAGTTGATTCAGTGTACGGTCCGGTCGGCGGATTGACTCCATCGGAATGTACAAAAATCATTTCTGAAGACTTCAATGGTACATTGAAATTTGTCGATATCAACACTGCCGTTGTTGTTCCGAATGCACAATCAGCCGGTTATGTTCCTCCGCAAATTGACGGGTCCACAACCGCGCTCAAAGGCGGCGGGATGGGCACCGGTACTCTGGAAATCGGGATCGTTAATCCCAATGTAGTTCCCGAGGGGAACACGTATCAGATCTGGTTTGACTCCGTTGGATCTTGGCCAAAGTACAATACTAAGTCATTCTCCGTGTTTCGGATGTTACCTGGGTCATCGGTGAAAGATACTCTCATTCGTGAGGCGAGTTTCACAAAGTCGACACCGGTAGTTGTGAGTATCCCGTTCGATGGCATGAGCATGATCCTCCATAACGACACATCTGTAACGATCGATCAGAGTAAGACCGGCTGGCTGCCCGGACGGTTCTCAAATATCACAATGACTGCGACGATTGATCAATCCAACTTTGCAAAAAACGTCGCTTGGCCGTCTGATTATGAGGTCAAATTTTTCAATAAAAAAATGACCAAACCGGCGCTCAAAGGCGGCACGTTCATCGATGATTCGGTGACCTTTACCATTACGAATACGACGACAGGCGATTCAGTTAAATTCCTTGTCATGGATGTGAATGGTGACAAGAAGTTTTCCTATTTCGATTCGATCAAAATCTTGGAAAACTATGTGAGTTCGACAAATTTTAAGATCTGTTATAATCTCTCCTTTATGCCCCCTTCAATGAATCCGGATTTCCCGGTCGAAGGCGACCGGTTCGTCTTGAAAACGAAGAAACCGTTTACTCGCGGAGATTATTTCGAAGTGAAGACCCATTCATCGAAAGTGGACAAGGCTGTTGCGAAGGGAGAGCTGCAAAAGATTTCGGTTGTTCCCAATCCGTATGTGGTCGCGGCAAACTGGGAACCGCGGAATATCTTCCAAAGCGGCCGCGGCGACCGGAAGATCGACTTCATCCATCTGCCGGCAAAGTGTACCATCCGCATCTATACAGTGAACGGTCTGTTAGTAAAGACGCTGGAGAAAAATTCGACGGCTGGCGACGGTTCGATGTCATGGAATCTGATCAGCGATGACGGTATGGAAGTGGCGTACGGGCTGTACATCTTCCATGTCGACGCGGGAGATATTGGGACCTTCATTGGAAAATTTGCAGTCATTAAATAAGAATTTGTCAAGGCTATTATCCGAAGGATGCTTCGCATGAAAACAACAAAAATATTTTTAACGATCTTTCTTGTACTGGGCGTGGTCACGAACGGAACAGCGCAAGAATTCAAATCGAACGTTTCTAAAAAAGGGACAACGGCGGCTCCCTTCCTGTCCATCAGCCAGGGGGCAAAAGGTATTGGGATGGGTGGCGCTTATGTTGCAGTTGCCAACGATGCCAGCGCAATGTACTGGAATCCGGCCGGTATCACCGATATCTACGGCACGTCGCTGGTCGTTGACCATACGCAGTGGCTGGCGGGGATCAATTATAATTACGTCGCCGGCACGTTAAACCTTGGAGATTTCGGAACCATGGGACTGTCGTTCACATCGTCCGATATTGACGAAATGAAAGTGACGACCATTGAAGCACCGGAAGGAAACGGAGAAACTTTCAGTGTGACGGATATGGCTGTCAGTCTTTCATACGCAATAAAACTGACCGAAAACTTTTCGATCGGTTTCAATCCAAAATTCATTCAGCAGAAGATATGGAAAATGAGTGCAACAGCTTTTGCGATTGATGTTGGCGTGAAATATATCACACCCTTCGACGGTGTCGTGCTGGGGATGTCCATCTCCAATTTTGGACAGAAGATGAAGATGGAAGGGAAATCTTCGCTGGTGCTCTACGATCAGGACCAATCGACTTCCGGCAATAACGGACGCATCCCTGCATATCTTGCGACGGAAGAGTGGGCGCTTCCGCTGAATTTCAAGTTTGGGATTGCCTATCATGCATTGAAAGACGAAGTGAGTAAACTGACGCTGGCGGTAGATGCATCCCATCCGAGCGATGATTATGAAAGCGTCGATGTCGGCGCAGAATATATTTTTTATGACTTCCTTGCCATCCGCGGCGGCTACCGATCGTTGTTCCTGGCAGAATCGGAGACGGGTCTGACACTCGGCGTTGGTGTAACGCAGGCAGTGGTTGGTGCAATGCAGGTAACGTTCGACTATGCGTTTCAGGATTTTGGCAGGTTGAAAGACGTGCAAAAATTTTCGGTTGGACTGACCTTCTAAGAGCGATCACGGATGAGATATTTTCTATTGTTGTTGATGTGCGCCACCGCGATAGCCCAAAAACCGTATCGCGGTGCAGAATACCGGACCAAAGAGACGTTCACCTACGGACGGTTTGAGGTTCGGATGAAACCGGCGCAACGAGTTGGCATCCTCTCTTCCTTTTTTACCTACAACGATAATTATCCAAAAACTCCGTGGAATGAAATCGATATTGAAATCCTCGGCAGGTATGCTGATGATGTTCAGTTCAATCCTATTACGCCAACAGGCAACCACGAAGTCCACCGTCAGATCGCTTTCAATCCTTCGCAGGATTTCCATACCTATGCGTTTGAATGGACGCCCTCGTCTGTTACCTGGTTCGTCGATGGAAATGCAGTTCACCAGCAAACAGGGGCGCATATTGATTCGTTGAAATATCCGCAAAAGATCATGATGAATGTCTGGAATCCCAACTATCCGGGCTGGGCGGGAGTGTGGAATGAAAAGGTGCTTCCGGCATTTGCATATTATGACTGGGTCAGCTATTCCACCTATGCACCTGGCGCCGGTGATGTCGGCACCGGGAACAATTTCAAGTTTCAATGGAAAGATGATTTCAATTCGGAAGATACTGCCCGATGGGCGAAAGCGACGCATACCTGGGAAGGAAATCAATGTGATTTTTATCCGGGCAATATTGTGTTTCAAAACGGATCGATGATCATTTGTCTGACAGCAAGTACTGCAACCGGTTTTTATGACAAGACAGTACCATGGGCAGCATCAGCACGCGCGGAACACGGGAGGATCACCGTACGCTTTTCGGAAGAAGTGGATCCCGTCTCGGCACAAACTCCCGCCAATTATATTATCTCCGGAACACAAGTGACCTCGGCAAAACTGCAAGCTGATTCCCAAACGGTGCATCTGACACTTGCCGCATTCGATACATCGACGATGAAATACGTGTATATCCAGAATGTGAAAGACCGTTTCTCACCGCCGAATGCGATTTCTGTGCAAAGTGTCCAGATCGTAAAACAAACGCCGATCACATTTCCATTCAAGATCAATTGTGGCGGCCCTGCCTATGCGGAGTATCATGCGGATCAGGAATGGAGTGCGAATGTGGAATACGGCCATATGGACGGCAATTCAGGCTCAAATTCCGCCGCCATCGCCGGCGCTCCGGATGCGACCATCTATCACACTGAACTGAAAAATCCGGTAAAATATTTTGTCAGGGTACCGAACGGAGCGTACGATGTTGAGTTGCAGATGGCGGAGACGTTTTTTTCTTTAGCAGGGAAGAGAGTGTTTTCAATCGCTGTTCAGCACGAAGTTGTCGTGAATGATCTCGACTTAATAGCTGTGGCGGGAGCGAATACATCGCACACTATTTCCGTCAAGAATGTGACTGTCACCGACGGAATAATCGATATCCATTTCATGTCATCAGTGAACTATCCTATCGTCAACGGGATCGTGGTAACAAAAGGGACAGTCGGAGTTAACGGACAACATGAATCCCGCCCTGAACGGTGGGAAGTTGGACAAAACTACCCTAACCCGTTCAACGGGTCCACAGTGATACCTGCGGAATTCTCGTCGCCTGACAACATCTCCATTCATTTCTATGATACACTGGGAAGGGAAGTTTCGGACATGTTTATTGGAGCCGTCGATGCCGGACAGCATTCTTTTTCCTGGAATGCCCGCGACAATACCGGTCGATCGCTGGCTTCGGGCGCATACTATTATATTGTGAAAGGCAAGACGAATCAATCGTCCAAAAAACTGATTTTAATACAATGACATTGTTATTACATAGCACACTCACCTCAATCAAAAGGATATTCCAGCCATGAAGATGCCATTCATATTGTTCACAATCGTACTTCTGTGTTCATTGTCAATTGCCCAGCAAAAGCAGGGTGCTGATATTGATGCAAAGGTCAACGCATTGTTGAAAAAAATGACCCTTGAAGAAAAACTCGGTCAGATGACCCAGATTGATTACGATGCTGTCAAAAATACTCCGGAAGATATCATCAAATATTCCATCGGTTCAATTCTGTGGGGTGGTAACTCTGAAATCGTCGATCTTTCCGCAAAAGGATGGGGAGCGTGTTATGATTCCCTGCAGCAGCTCTCCGACAAGATGCGCATGAAGGTGCCGATATTGTTCGGCATTGATGCAGTGCACGGTCATAATAATGTGGATGGAGCAGTAATTTTTCCTCATAATGTCGGACTTGGTGCAACACACAATCCGCAGCTCGTCGAGAACGTTGCGATGGTCACCGCAAAGGAAATGAAAGCGACCGGAATCCATTGGGCGTTTGCACCGTGTGTTGCCGTGGCACGGAATGAACATTGGGGCAGAATGTATGAAAGCTTCGGCGAAGATCCGGAATTGGTTCGGTCGTTGGGTGCCGCCCATGTGCGCGGATTGCAAGGAGCAAATCTGTCAGATAATACATCTGCACTGGCGTGCGTAAAACATTTTGTGGGAGACGGTGGAACGACAAACGGCAAAGATCAAGGGAATACTGAAGTTGACGAAGCGACACTCCGTTCAATCCATTTGCCGGGATATATCGATGCGATCAATGCCGGTGCAAAGACGATCATGGCATCATACAACAGCTGGAATGGAAACAGAATGCACGGGAACAGATATTTGCTGACCGATGTGTTGAAAGGAGAATTGAAATTCCAGGGATTTATTGTCTCTGACTGGAACGGTATCGATCAATTGTCCGCGAATTACAAATACGCCGTCGAAGAAGGGATCAATGCCGGCGTGGATATGGCGATGACAACTTCACCCCGCGGCAGCTTCAACAGTTATGACAAATTCATCAGTGTATTGAAAGAATTAGTGAATGAAAAGAAGGTAACCATAAGCAGGATCGATGATGCAGTGCGCCGCATCCTGAAAGTAAAATTTGAGCTTGGACTGTTTCAACAGAAATATTCAGACAAGAAACTGCTGAGCGAATTCGGTTCGGCTGAACACCGAGCGGTTGGACGCGATGCAGTCCGGCAATCGCTCGTGCTGCTGAAGAATGATGAGAATATCCTTCCACTTTCCAAGAATGTTAAGAGCATTCTGGTAGCAGGGAAAGGTGCAGATGATATCGGCATGCAATGCGGCGGTTGGACGATCGACTGGCAGGGGAAAATGGGTAATGTCATCTCCGGCGGGACAACTGTTTTGCAGAGCATAAAGAATGCAGTATCGAAGGAAACGAAGATAAAGTATTCTATCGATGGCAGCGGTGCGGACAGTGGTGATGTAGCCATCGTTGTCGTTGGCGAGGAACCGTATGCAGAATTCATGGGAGATCGTCAGGACCTGACATTGTCTGCCGATGATGCAGCACTCGTCGGGAAATTGAGATCCAAAGGGATTCCGGTCATCGTCGTACTGTTCTCCGGTCGTCCGTTGATTGTCACTTCTACATTGGAAAAGAGCAGTGCCTTCGTAGCAGCATGGCTGCCGGGCACTGAAGGCGCAGGCGTCTCCGATGTTCTATTTGGCGATTACGCACCGACAGGAAAATTGCCGCACTCATGGCCTAAGACGATGGATCAGATACCGGTCAATAAGGGGGATAAAGACTATGCACCGTTATTCCCGTTCGGGTTTGGCTTAACATACACAGCCGCGTCAACGTTGAAATAAAGAATGCGGTCTCTTGGAAATACAGCAATCAACAGGAACACTTTATTTATTTCATACAAGGAACATTATGGCATCCGTACCAACACCGCAACCAACACACATTGACGCTTCTCAAGGGGGTAATTACAATGTACCTCTTGCTGTGGTTACCATGCTTTTTTTCATGTGGGGATTCCTCACATGCCTGAATGACATTCTTGTGCCGCACCTGAAAGGGATCTTTGACCTGAGCTATACGCAGGTGATGTTCATCCAGTTTACGTTTTTTACTGCGTACTTTATTATGTCGATACCTTCTGGAAAGATCATCAACATTTTCGGATATCAAAAAGGGATTGTGATTGGTCTTGTTACGGCGGGTGTCGGAACGTTCCTGTTTTATCCTGCTGCAAGTGTTCCTTCCTATCCATTATTTTTGACTGCCTTGTTCGTTCTTGCTTCGGGCATCACTCTGCTGCAGGTTGCTGCGAATCCGTACGTTGCCGTCTTAGGAAAGCCGGAAACAGCATCAAGCAGATTGAATCTGACACAAGCGTTCAATTCTCTCGGTACAACAGTCGCGCCGTTCTTCGGCGGATTACTAATCTTGAATGGAACACAACTGTTGACTCCGCAGCAAGAGGCAGCTTCGGTGCAAATGCCGTACGTCGGACTCGGAATTGCGTTACTGCTTCTTGCATTTGCGATGGCAAAGTTCAAACTTCCCGTTATTGCAGCGGTGGAAGATCATCATGCGAAAGCAGGGAAGTTGACGGATGCACTGAAACATCGCCATCTTGTGCTTGGCGCCGTTGCAATTTTTGTGTATGTCGGTGCTGAGGTATCAATCGGAAGTTTTCTCGTGAACTTTTTCGGACAGCCGGATATTGCTGGACTGAAAGAAGCAGCGGCGGCAAGTTTTGTCTCATATTACTGGGGCGGGGCAATGGTCGGCCGGTTCATCGGATCGGCGATGCTGCAAAAGATCAATCCCGGAAAATTATTAGGAACATTTGCGTTGATATCCTGCGGATTGGTATTCACAACAGTGTTCACCACCGGTACGACAGCAATGTGGACGATCCTTTCCGTCGGCCTCTTCAATTCAATCATGTTCCCAACGATCTTCACACTTGGTATTGACGGACTTGGTAAATTGACCAGCCAGGGTTCCAGTGTGCTTATCATGGCAATCGTTGGCGGAGCGATCATTCCGTTAGGACAAGGTGCATTAGCTGACTCGATCGGTATCCACACAGCGTTCATGCTTCCCGCAATCTGCTATCTGTACATTGTCTTCTACGGTTTTATCGGTTCACGCCACTCGTAACCGCAGCACATATTCAACAGGAGAGACGTATTGCAGTCTCTCCTGCTCAGCAATACAGAGCTTCACCCTGCAATTATGAGAGCTTTCTGTCACCATATTTCCCTCCTCATAATGCCCTTCCTGAGCATCTCGTCATGCAATACCATCGAAGATGACACGTACACCAGCCCAACGGTTATTTCCGGAATTGTGAGAGATAATTCTGGGATCGGAATTGGATTAGCAATAGTCTCCTTACCGACAGCACCCGATTTTACGACGGTGGTGACTGATAATAACGGAACATTTTATCTCACCGGATTTCCTTCCGGGAAGCATCGTCTGAAAGTCGAAAAGATCGGATTTGAAGTCTTTGAGACTGATGTTCCCAAACCGGTGAACGGTGTTGCTTCAGTAAATCCTCGATTGCTTCGCGCCACGTATAATGTTCCTTCCGTTAAACCTGTCAGCAGCGGTCCAGTTCGCGTTGTGAAGAAAAAACTGGAAACAGATTTTGATGGTGATGGTGTCTATGCTGAGTGGACGGTGAAAGGAGCGGCGTTTGCTCCCACACCGATCGGCGGCAAGCCGATGACGAAGGCAATCTATGACCGGAGTATTGTGTGGCTGAAAGGAATGAATGCCAACACGGTCCGGACATATTCCGGAGTGGATAAGTACTTTCTACAGCAGGCGGCAGCAAATAACATCCGTGTTATTGTCAGTTTCTGGGTTGACCTCGGAGCGGATCTTTCTGTGCCTGCAATACGCCAGTCATTCATTGATTATTTTACATTGATGATCTATGATTTAAAGGATTATCCCGGTGTATTGATGTGGAATATCGGGAATGAGCAAAATTATTCTTCGACGCCGAATAATGGAAACAGTCCCTACTGGTATTCACTGGTGCAGGAGATGGCAGTTGCCGCTTACAAAATCGAAGGAACACGGTTTCATCCAGTCTGCATCAGCAACGGGAGCAATTATAATATTGGCAATGCCAGTATGAATGCCAACGACGCAGCATTGTCGTACGTGGATCTATGGGCGAGCAATGCATACGAACAGAATTTCGCGCCGTTCTTTACAACATACCGTAGCAAATCTTCAAAACCGATTGTGATCACGGAGTTCGGTATCGATGCACTCGATAACACGACCAAAACAGAATACGAACGCACGCAGGCATATTTCGACAGCACCAATTGGACGCAGCTTCGTGCCGCCGGCGATGTGTGCGTTGGCGGGACGGTATTCGAATTCACAGATGAATGGTGGAAAGCGGGAGATCAGAACAACCATGACTACGGCGGATATCCGACCGGTGTGCATCCCGATGGATATTCCAACGAAGAATGGTGGGGAGTAGTTGCCGTTACTCCCGATACCGATGGTGACGGGTTGGACGAATGGAAGGGAAGAAAAGCATATTACACATTTCAACAATTATGGAAATAATTACATGAAAAAAATAATCGTACTCTGTTTTTTAGTCATCTCTTCATCGGCTGCGTTCGGTTGCGGCAAGAAATTCGGCGAGGATGATTCCGTTTCACAATCCAAAGATAATTCATCATTGCAATTACCGGGATGGTCGCTCGTCTGGAACGATGAATTCGACGGCACTGTCATAGATCTGAAAAAATGGGGATATGATATCGGCGGCGGGGGATGGGGAAATAATGAATTGCAATATTATACGAACCGTAAGGAAAACTCTTTTGTCGAGAACGGTGTGTTGGTGATCCAGGCGTTGAAAGAGAGCTATAGCGGAAAAAATTATACATCCGCAAGAATGGTTACAAAGTACCGCGGTGATTGGCTTTATGGTCATATCGAAATCCGCGCTAAACTCCCGTACGGCGTCGGTACGTGGCCTGCCATTTGGATGCTGCCTACCGACTGGGTGTACGGCGGTTGGCCGGCCAGCGGCGAGATTGATATCATGGAGCATGTTGGGTACGATCAGAATGTGATTCACGGATCGACACACAGTCAAAAATATTATTTCAAGATCGGCACGCAGAAGACTGCCACAGTGAGGATCCCGGGCGTATCGGAATCGTTTCACACCTATGCGATCGATTGGTTTCCGGAAAAGATCGACTTCTTTGTCGACGGAGTAAAATATTTCTCT
>JBAYJG010000062.1:0-13643 GCA_041665225.1 Bacteroidota bacterium | reverse complement strand
ATCACCGGCGGCGTTGTTTCCTCTCTTGGAAAAGGAATCGCGGCTGCCTCACTCGGACTCCTCCTGAAATCGCGCGGACTTCGCGTGACGATCCAGAAAATGGATCCATATATCAATGTCGATCCGGGAACCATGTCTCCCTATCAACACGGTGAAGTCTACGTCACAGACGATGGTGCAGAAACCGACTTGGATCTGGGTCATTACGAACGGTTTCTGGACATCAACACTTCTAAGATGAACAATGCCACCACCGGACAGATCTATTATGAAGTGATCAACAAGGAACGCCGCGGCGATTATCTGGGTGCCACGGTGCAGGTGGTGCCGCACATTACGGACGAGATCCGCAGGCGCATCGGTCAGCTCGGCGCTACGGGAAAGTATGATGTTGTCATCACAGAAGTCGGCGGTACGGTCGGCGACATTGAATCACTCCCCTTTTTGGAAGCGATCCGCCAGTTCACGCTCTCCATCGGCAAACGGAATGCGTTGAGCATTCATGTAACACTGATTCCGTACATCCGCTCAGCCGGAGAGATTAAAACAAAACCGACTCAGCACAGTGTGAAAACACTCCTGGAGATCGGGATGCAGCCCGACATCCTCATCTGCCGGACCGAAAAACGTCTTTCCCGTGAAGTTCGTGAAAAGATCGGCCTTTTCTGCAACGTGGAAACAGATGCGGTGATCGAAGGACGCGATGTCGATACGATTTACGAGATCCCGCTCCATTTTGAAAAAGAAGGACTCGACAAAATCGTCCTGGAAAAACTCAACATTAAAGCGAACAAGCCGGATCTACGGAAATGGACGCGCTATGTCCACCGGGTAAAGGAACCGGCGGATCGTGTGACGATCGGCTTCGTCGGCAAATACACCGAGTTGAAGGATGCATATAAAAGCATCTCCGAATCGTTCATTCATGCCGGTGCTGAGAACAATGTTGCGGTTGATTTAAAATGGATCCGTGCTGAAGAACTGGAAGGGGAAAACGTCAAAGAACTCCTCAGCGGACTCAGCGGATTGCTCGTCGCACCCGGTTTCGGGATCAGGGGCATCGAAGGAAAGATCAAAGCGATCCAATTCGTGCGGGAGAATAAGATACCGTTCTTCGGTATCTGTCTTGGCATGCAGTGCGCCATCATCGAATTCGCGCGGAATGTTTGCGGTTTAAAAGGAGCGAACAGTACGGAATTCAAGAAGACAAAGTACAATGTGATCGACATGATGGCCGACCAGCGGAATATCAAAAACATGGGCGGGACCATGCGCCTCGGTGCGTATCCATGCGCACTACAGAAAGGGACAAAAGCATACACTGCGTATAAGAAGGAACTCATCTACGAACGCCACCGCCATCGGTACGAAGTGAACAATAAATTCCGCAAAACACTTGCGGAACACGGTATGGTTTTCAGCGGCACTTCGCCGGACAATAATTTGGTGGAGATCGCCGAATTGAAGGATCATCCCTGGTTTGTCGGCGGGCAATTCCATCCGGAATTAAAATCCCGCGCGCTGAATCCGCATCCGCTGTTCAGGGATTTTGTGAAAGCTGCTGTTGTGTATTCAAAGGGAAAGAAATAACCCTTTACGTTCTGTCAATTTCGGTCCCGGTACTCTGTTCTTATAATAGACGTCCGGGACCGATTGTTTTTGGGAAACTCCGCAACTCTTTTTGTATCTTCCCTTATGCTCTCCAACTATTTCACACTCTTTCATATTGCGAAAGAATTGCAGCTGCGGTATGCCCGGACGGTGATCGCCGAAGTGTATTCGCAGGAAAAGAACACGCTTTCTCTTCTTCTCTATGCACCGGAACCGCATACCATTACTATTTGCTGCAATGCACGTGAGAACTATATCGTTGCGCGACCGGGCGATTCACGCACACAGAAGAATTCCATCAACCTGTTCCCTTCCCTGGTGGATATGCATATCGAATCTGTCTATGTCAGTGCGACGGATAGGGTTATCTATTTTAAATTTTCAGGAGAACAATGGCTCTGTCTGGAAATGTTCGCATCCAAGGCGAATGTGTTTCTATTGAATAAGGATGGCATCATTACCGACGCATTCCTGAATAAAAAAGAGTTGCTCGGAACTGCACACTCTTTCCAAGCCGCAGAACAGCAGATCACTTCCGAAATGCTCCTGCCTGCAAAAGAAACCTTTTTGAAGGAGCTCTTCAGGGATGAAACTGAATCGAAACATCCAGTCCAACGATTGAAAAAGGCATTGCCGAAACTTGGGACGACTCTTGCAAACGAGATCATGTTCACGTCCAATAGTGGTGCCGAATCCATATCCGCCGAAACTGCGGAACGCATCTTTAACGAATCTGAAACAATCATCCGCCGCATTGTGCAGATGAAACGTATCTCACCATCTGTATATTTTGAAGAGCGTTCTCCATACTGTTTTTCCCTGTTACCGCTGGAGCATCTGTCATCCTTCCGGGTAGAAACGTATGACGATCTCTTTATTGGCATTCAGAAGTTCATCAGTTTCGAACGTTCCACCTCCTCCTATCTTCAGAAGAAAAAAGAGATCACCGCGTGGCTTAGTAAAGAACGGGAAAAAGCACATCGGACAATCAATGCTGTGGAAGCGGAACTTGCGGAATCATCCCGGGCAGAGCAGTATGAACTGTACGCTCATTTGATCATGGCACATCTCCCATCCATCGCAAAAGGGATGCGTTCCATCACAGTTGAAAATTCCTTCACTCAAACTGAAAACGTTACCATACCGCTTGAACCAACATTGACTCCGCAAAAAAACTCCGAGAAATATCACGAAAAAGCGAAAAAATCAAGATCCGGAAGAGTGGAAGCTGCGGATCGGTTGCTGCAGTTAAAGAAAAGAATACAATCGATCGATTTGACATTAGAAAAGTCTAAGGATATTACCGACAGTTTTTCACTTAAAAATTTCTTACACTCCTATGGGGGAATGGTTAAAGAGTTAGGATTTATGACGGAAAAAGAACAGGACGAACTTCCACCATTCAAGATTTTTGCTGTCGAAGGCGGTTTTACGGTATATGCCGGCAAGAACAGTATAAACAATGACCTGCTGACGTTCCGCCATGCAAAACCGAACGATCTGTGGTTTCACGCTCGGGGCTCCTCCGGCTCGCATGTTGTTCTGAAAGTCGGCAGTGCGCAGGGAACACCGTCAAAGAAAGCAGTGGAACAAGCGGCAGCGATCGCGGCATATTACAGCAAAATGAAAAATGCAAAACATGTGCCAGTCGCAATGACAGAGCGGAAATATATCCACAAGCCGAAAGGGGCTCCCGCAGGTACAGTTGCACTTGATAAGGAAAAAGTTATATTTGTTCAGCCCGTATTGCCCGAAAATAAAACGTAATTATGGCTATTAAAATCCTTGTCGTTGATGACGACAATTACATCCGCTCTTTCCTCCAAAAGCGTTTGACCGCATTAGGGTACGAGGTCCAGCTTGCAGAGAACGGTGAACACGGTCTTCAAGTCGCCGAAGAACACCATCCACATCTGATTATTTCCGACTGGATGATGCCGAAAATGGACGGGACAGAATTCTGTCATCAGATCAAGAATCATCCGGATCTGAAATACGCGTACTTCATCCTCCTTACCGCACGGGATTCTGCAGAAGATAAGATCGAAGGGATGGAACAGGGCGCCGACGATTTTATGACGAAGCCGTTTAATGACAAGGAATTGGTTGCACGCGTTAATGTCGGACTCCGCATCACCGCACTGCAACAGGAACTTTCGAAATTCCAGCACCAGAAAGCGGTTACCGAACTTGCCATCACCGTCGGCCACGAGATCAATAATCCGCTCGGCATCATCATGCTCACGCTGCAGGTGATGAAGAAGAAGATCGGCACGCCCCGCGAAGCAGAACTGAAACAGGATATCGATACCATGATGGCCAATGGTCATCGTCTTGCCGATATTGTTAAAAAACTTTCCTCGCTTGAAGATCCACAGTTCAAACCGTATCTGAAGAACTCTGATACGCACATGCTGGATCTGACCGGCAAACCGTAATTTTTTCACTTCATTGTTCCAAATCAAGCATTTCAATCGTATCTTCATTCCGATGAGATATTGGAATGCTTTTGGACTTGTATTGCTGCTGTGCAGCGCTGCGTTTTCGCAGGAACGATATTATTTCTACACCGGAAAATCGTACGGCTCCGAATCCATGATCAATCCCGGTTCGCTGGTGGTGAATGCGGGGTTCGACATACTGCAGTCGGCGACACACTCTCGCATCTTTTCTACAATCAAATTCGGTTCCGGCGCGAAAAATCTTGTGAACAATCTCGCCGATCCATTCACGCAGATCAATAAGTTTGGCTGGGGTGAGTTCATCGGACAGGAAGTCTTCCCGACAAGCCTGAAAATCGAAAAAGCGCAATGGTTTCCGAATTACACTCTTCATTTCATCGGCGGCGGTTTTGACGGCCGCATGATGGCCGAATGGTACAGATACCATAACTTCCCGTACCCGTCGCTGTTTGCCGGACTCACTGTTGCGACATATCACTTTGTCAACGAAGCTGTCGAGAATGATACCTACCAGGGTCCGAACGTTGATCCGATCGCCGATATTTACATATTTAATCTCGGCGGCGCATTGCTCTTTTCTTCGGATGCTGTGGCGGAATTCTTCAGCGAGACACTGCATATGACAGCATGGCCCGGTCAACCGGCGTGGAATTCTGTGTATAACACACTGGAAAATCATGGCCAATATTATGTAATGAAGTACCGGCTTCCGTTTGCACCAACGACAAGCCTCTTCTATCATTTTGGTGATAACGGTTTGGTTGGACTTTCATTCCTTGGAAAGAATAACGAGAGTTTTACCGTTGCAGCCGGAGCTACACAAAAAGCGCTGCGCAATGTCAATCCGATCAATGCCGCTCGTGTTGTCACGGTAGAATTAGGATGGAT
Source organism: Bacteroidota bacterium (assembly GCA_041665225.1). GTDB lineage: Bacteria > Bacteroidota > Ignavibacteria > UBA10030 > UBA8401 > UBA8401. The sequence continues at coordinate 8,682 of JBAYJG010000062.1, read as the reverse complement.
GGCGGGAGTTTTTTATGACAGGGACAATTCCCTGCTCGCTTCCGTGTTAGCTTCCAGCCGTATCAACGAGAAACTTCGTTTGAATCTCTATCCTGGTTTTGTCGATCTGTGGGGATTCACACCGGGTTTTTTTGCCGCAGTCGGAAGCAGAAATCAATTCATTGCCGGAATCACCATGCAATATTCTCCGTTAGGATTGGCATATCGCAACAAATTGTAATAATTTCTGAGAGCACGATTGGAGTATTCACTATGATAACTTTAAAAAAGAAGATCGTTTTTATCACGGGCGCATCGTCCGGGATCGGGAAAGCATCCGCAGTGAAATTCGCGGAAGCAGGAGCCGACATCCTGCTCTGCGCCCGAAGGACGGAAAAAGTTGAAGCGTTGGCTGCTGAACTGAAAAAGAATTACGGCGTACGATCACACGCCTTCCATCTTGATGTTCGGAAGCAATCAGAGGTGGAGCAATCGCTGAACACTCTTCCTGCCGAATGGAAGAACATTTCCATTCTTGTCAATAACGCCGGACTCTCTCGGGGATTGGACACGCTTCAGGATGGAGTTATTTCGGATTGGGATGAAATGATCGATACGAACGTGAAAGGGTTACTGTATGTCACCCGCGCTGTGCTGCCCGGGATGATTGCACGCAACGAGGGACACGTTCTGAATATCGGTTCTGTCGCCGGTCATTGGGTCTATCCCAAAGGAAATGTTTACAATGCATCAAAATTCGCCGTAAAGGCGCTCTCCGAAGGATTGAAAATGGATTTGCTCGGTACCGCTGTCCGCGTGACATCGGTAGATCCGGGGCTTATCGAAACTGAATTCAGTATTGTCAGATTTCACGGCGACGCGGAAAAAGCGAAGAATGTGTACAAAGGAATGACACCGCTCTCCCCGGAGGATATCGCCGACGCATTGCTTTGGGCCGCTACGCGCCCTGCACATGTGAACGTAAGCGAAATTATTTTGATGCCGACCGATCAATCGTCGCCGACAATGGTGCATCGCAGAACACAACAATAGGAGTACTATCCATCGATGAAATTTCCAATCATATTTTTCGCATTGTCACTGCTTACGCTTGCGCACCAGAAGAAAGACCACAGGACTACCATGAATGAGGTTGCAGAACAGTATGTCCGGCTGATTCTCGATATCGGCCAGCACGATCCCGATTTTGTGGATGCATACTACGGACCAAAAGAATGGCAGGAAGCATCGAAAAAGATGAACTATCGACTGACGGCACTTCATGACCGGGCCGATGCGATCATGGTCCGACTGAAACGGATCCGTGTTCCTCGGAAGAATACCGCCGACGGTCTACGAAAAACATATTTACAAAAACAGTTGACTGCCGCTTCGGCTAAATTGGAGATGTTGATGGGAACAACATTCACATTCGACGAAGAGGCAAAGAAATTATACGATGCCACTCCGCCTTCGTTTTCAGAAAAACACTTTGCCGGAATTCTTGATGAATTGAAACATACACTCCCTCCGGGCAGCGGTTCCGTACAGGAACGATATCAGGAGTTCAGAAATCAATTCATCATTCCGAAGGAAAAATTGGACACCGTGTTTCAGACGGCGATCAACGAGTGCCGTAAGCGGACGAAACAGTTTATTGCGCTGCCGAAGAACGAGCGGTTTACTGTCGAATATGTCAACAACAAAGCGTGGAGCGGATACAACTGGTATCAGGGAGATGCGCATAGTCTCATTCAGGTGAATACTGATTTTCCCATTTTCATTGACCGTGCCGTGGATCTCGCCGCACACGAAGGATATCCCGGACACCATGTGTATAATGTCCTGCTTGAGTCCGAACTATTGAAAAAGAAAGGCTGGATCGAGTTCTGCATTTACCCTCTCTTCAGTCCTCAATCGCTCATCGCGGAAGGTTCTGCAAATTACGGTATTAATGTTGTCCTTCCGGAAAAAGAACGACTCGCGTTCGAGAAGAAATATCTCTTTCCCGTGGCCGGACTGGATCCGTCGAAGGCAGAACAATATTACACCGTTCAAGCATTGTTTGCGAAACTGGCGTATGCGGGCAACGAAGCAGCGCGCGGTTACCTGAACGGCACCATGACGAAAGAGAAGGCGTTGATGTGGCTGACGACCTGTGCGCTCTTCGATTCCGCCCGTGCAGAACAGCGGCTGAAGTTCATCGAGAAATACCGAAGCTATGTCATCAACTATAATCTCGGACAAGATTTGGTTAAAAAGTACGTTGAAAAGAAATCAGGGAAAAAACCGACCGCTGAGAAACGGTGGAAAGTGTTTTCTGAACTGATTTCATCGCCAAGACTTCCAGGCGGATTACAATAGCATTGACATTATCGCCGATCCCATCACGAATTACTATTTATCGTTGCGCTCGTAAAGAATTAGCATAACATCAACAACATAGTTCGGAATGCGTATGAAAATATTTGTGTTTGCATTTTTACTCACCGTCCATTCATTCGCCGTATCTGCTAAAAAGAACGAGACCGTAAGTGCTGCCGAAAAAGAATATCAGCGCATTTCTTCGCAACTCTCCGCATTGGCAGTAAAAACTACTCCCTCCGCTGCGATTGAGAATGTATCCATCGTTCGTGATGCCGCGACATTTACGCTTGCACATGGAACGATGTACCTTCTGCCGACAATCAATCAAGAACAGCATGCGCTGCTTTTTGTCGGTGAAGGATCTGTCGTTATAACTCCCCCGACGGATGTTGAGCAAAAACAATTGCATCGTTTTTTTGAAGAAGAGGTATTTCCGAAAGAATTCACGACACTCTTTTTACTTTTTACAGATTCAACATTTAGGGAAATCTCTGCCCATTGCACCTTTAGTGATAATACACCGTCGACCAATATTTTCACCTCCATCAACCATTCTCTAAAATTGATCAGGGATAAAGATAATCACGAGTACGATCTGGATATTCTCAGAGCATTTCTCTTTACCGATAACCCCGGAATGTTTTACGCCCATTTTTATACGTCGGGAAACGAATCGTTCTTTTTTCATTTCGATCCTCAGGAGGTTGAAGAAGTATCGTTCGGCAGGAATTTATCCGATGGACCATTTTTCTCTACATCGGGATATCGGGAAACAATTCTCCAGTTTCAACAGAAAAAAGATTCCAATCGGGCAACGCCTTCCGTCGTAGAAGATATACCCGGTATCGATATCATTCATTACAGCATGGAGAATGTATTTGCAAAAGACTTAATGCTCGCCTCGTCCTGCACGATGACTTTTCTCAATGAAGTAGAAGGCCGAACATGGATTCCGTTTTTACTGCATCATGCTATGGAAGTGGATTCGGTATTCTTACCGTCGGGGGAAAAAGCAGAGTTCGTCCGTCTTGAAGGTTCAGATATTCTCTGGCTTTATGACAATTCGGGATATTCAAAGGGAGTTTCGTACACTGTCACCATCCATTCACACGGCGAAATCGTCAAGAATATCGAAGGTTGGTTTTCCCTGGAAACATCGTTTGGCTGGTATCCCACTTCATTCCGTGGACGTGATAAAGCGACGTTCGATTTAAAATTCTCAGTCCCGGAAGAATATCAATTTGCCTCTGTCGGAACGAACACTTCAACTGTTTTGGACAACGGTAGAGTACGTACCGAATGGAAACTAGCCGAACCTGGCAGGAATGCTTCCTTTATGCTTGGAAAGTTCAAGGAGTACACTGTTACGCCGGATAATATTCCTCCTATTACTGTTTTTGTTTCTACGGCACATGATGTAAGTTTAAAAAGTTATCTTTCTCAGAACGGAATGCTATCGGGAAAAAACATGGAAAAGCAGGTGTCCGTCGATATCGAGAACAGCATACGGTTTTTCCAGCATGTTTACGGCAACACTTCTGTTACTCAATTTTATGCGACCGAGATTCCGGGAGGACATGGCGAAGCATTTCCAGGACTCGTGCATTTATCATGGGCAACATTTCAGAATACGCAAAACGATGGCTCAGATGAGATTTTCCGCGCACATGAAGTATTGCATCAATGGTGGGGTATCGGCGTCGATTTTCAAACATATCATGATCAATGGCTCAGCGAAGCCTTTGCGACATATTCTGGTTTGTGGTATATGCAAACCGTTATAAAAGACAACAATAAGTTCTTTGAACAACTGCGCCATTATCAAAAAGCAATTCTCTCAAATCGCAAGTATCTGCTGGGCGACGGACAGGAATCCGGTCCCATTTGGTTAGGATATAGGACAAGTTCAAGTTCAACAGTGGGCGATTACAATCTTATTATCTATAAAAAGGGAGCATGGTTGCTTCATATGCTGCGGAATATGGCACTGGATTTAAAGACGATGAATGAAGATGTGTTTCTCGGTATGATGAGGGAGTTTTATCAGACCTATCATGGAAAAAGTGCATCGACGGCAGACTTCCAGCGTATCACGGAAAAATATTTCAAAATGAATATGAATTGGTTTTTCCAGCAATGGCTGTACAATACAGAGATTCCGATGTACAACATCACCTATAAGCTGCAGGAATTGGAGAATGGAAAATTCAAGGTGAAATGTACCGTTCGACAAACTAATGTCCCGAACGATTTTCAGATGTATGTCCCTTTTTTAGTAGATTTTGGCGAGCATCGATTCGCGCGCTTACGGTATCTTATAAAAGGTCCAGTAACCGAATTCGAGTTTCCTATTCTTCCCCTTAAACCAGAAAATATCAGATTCAACGATCTCGAATCGGTATTATGTGAGATCGATGATGAATCGTGGGATTAAAGTGTATCTCTTGCAGACAAAATAGTCCTCTCCATCCATTATCAATCTTCGCGGATGGAGTGTCCGCACTTGCTTGCTAATGTTTTCCCGAGTACTTTTCTAAAAGCAATTTTCAATTTTTCATCAATCGATGAAGTTGATATGCCTCAACCAAAAACTACCTACGCACGCGTTCATTTCTGACTGAATCTTCCTTCAATCCGTTCTGCGTTGAGCGCTCCTCAACCATTTTGTCATTTTAAATATTGAAAGGAAACGACAGTGGAAAACAAAAAATTACACCCCGAAAGCCTGATGATGTCATACGGATACAATCCGGAATGGTCCGAAGGGGCTGTGAAATGCCCCATCTTTCAGACCTCAACATTTGTCTTCAAAACCGCTGAACAGGGAAAAGCGCTTTTCGAAGTGGCATATGGAAAACGCGAACAGCGCCCGAATGAAAAGCTTGGCCTCATTTACAGCCGCATCAATAATCCCGATCTGGAAATTCTCGAAAACCGTTTGACATTGTGGGATGACGCCGAGGAATGCGCCGTTTTTGAAAGCGGCATGTCGGCAATCTCCACAGTGTTACTTGAATTTCTGAAACCGGGCGATACGATCCTCTACAGTTCTCCGCTGTACGGCGGAACGGAACATTTCCTGCAGCATGTACTGACGCAATTCGGCATCAACATCATCCGGTTCAAAGCCGGAGAGACACGCAATGAGATTATCGATATCGTGAACAGAAGCGGCCACGCCGAAACATTGAAGATGATTTATATCGAAACACCGGCGAATCCGACGAATGATCAGATCGATATTGCCAGCTGCAAACAGATGGCGAAGCATTTCTCGACACCGGTGAAAGAAGTGTTGGTGGCGGTGGACAACACGTACTTCGGACCGTTATGGCAGCATCCATTAAAACACGGTGCGGATATTGTGATCTATTCCGCAACAAAATATATCGGCGGACATAGCGACGTGATCGCCGGTGCAGTACTCGGATCCTCTGCTGTTATCAAACGAATTAAAACACTGCGGACATTTTTAGGGAATATGGCAGGACCGTGGACCGGCTGGCTGCTGCTGCGGAGTCTGGAAACATTGAAGCCCCGTATGGAAACACAGGCACGTAACGCAAAACATGTGGCAGAATTTCTGGCGAACCACCCAAAAATTGAACGCGTGTACTATCTCGGATTCCTGGATGAAACCAATCCGGTTCAATACAACATCTTCAAGAAGCAATGCCTCTCCGCGGGCGCAATGGTTTCCTTCGACGTTATCGGAGGAGAACGGGAAGCGTTTACGTTCCTGAATAACCTAAAATTGATTAAACTTGCCGTCAGTCTGGGCAGCACCGAAAGCCTCGCCGAACATCCCGCGACGATGACCCATATCGATCTGGATGAAAGCGAAAAAGTTGAATTAAATATTACTGCAAAATTGATCCGCCTCTCTGTAGGAGTGGAACATCATGATGACCTGATCGCGGATATCGCTCAGGCGCTGGAATGCATCAAAGTGGAAGAGCTGGAGATGGCGTAAATTATATTTGAGTCACAGAATAAAAAAACCACGTTTCAAGTACCATTTGAAATGTGGTTTTTTTATTCTCTAAAATGATGATTGTCGTTGCCAGGGAGTTCTGCGTTCAATCGGGGCTCGCAATGACTCCGGACGCTACTTCAACGGCTGGTTCCCGATCCCCTTTTTCTTCATTAACGTTTCGATCTCGGAAATCTCTTTCACGGCACCGGCCGAAAGATTTTCATTCCCGTTTTCTGTCACAAGGATTACATCTTCAATGCGGATGCCGATATTGAAATATTTCGGATCGACTCCTTCGCTCATCTCCGGAATATAGATCCCCGGCTCAACCGTATAGAGCATTCCTGCAACCAGTGTCTGCTGACCTACATCGTGAACATTCAATCCTACCGGATGTCCCAATCCGTGATTGTAAAATTTCTTGAAGCTCATCCCCTCTTTTTGTTTCAAGATGCCGAGTGCAAAAAGTCCTTCTTTGATGACGGAATCCGCCGCAGCGGAAACTTCGTTCCACTCCACACCTGGTGTAATCTTTGCAATCGCAGCTTTCTGAGCATTCAGGACAATCTGATAGATCTCTTTTTGTTCTTTGGAAAACTTTCCGTTCGCCGGATACGACCGGGTGACGTCGCTGGAATATCCCCGGTATTCCGCTGCACAATCGGAGAGGACGATATCACCGTTGTTGATCTTTTTTCTATTAGAGTTGTAATGAAGAATGACAGAATTCTCTGAAGCACCATTGATACAGGGATAACCGGTATATTCAGAGCCCTGGCGATGGAACGCATATTCATACAACGCCTGAAGCTCATATTCATACATCCCGGGCTCAACCGACATCATCGCTTGATTGTGTGCTATGGCGCTGATTTCGCTTGCTTTCCGCAGCATATCGATCTCCTGCTTGGATTTGATAATGCGCATAATGTGGACCATCGCATTCGGATCGCGCAATTCAATTTTAGAATTGTACCGTTTGGCATTATCAATGTAGGAAAGAAGCGGCGCCAAAAGTTCTCGTAACGGGCCGTTCACATCCGATGTTACCGATTGCGCATACAGATATTTTATCCTGGAAAACAGTGTCTGCTGAAAAACAGATTTGAATTTATCGTTTGGTAATGCCGTCTGTATTCCCAACAGTTTCATCGCCCCTTCCGTACCATAGCGCCTGCCGGTCCATGCCTCCGCTTGCGGATCGCGCGCCTGCAGAAAGAGCGCTTCATTCGTCGTCACTGTGGTCGAATCATTGACCTTCACTTTAATCCCCTTGGGTGAAAGAATCAGCAACGCATTCGGCTCCGTAAATCCGGTCAGGTAATAAAAATTATCTGCCTGGCGGTACTGGAAATCGACATCGCCGTTCCGCATCCGCTCCGGAGAGGAATAGAAGAGTGCTGCCGCATCCTTGCCGATCATGTTCATCGCCGAATCCCGCCGCATTTTGTATTCTGCCCGCGAAATAATATCCGTGTCATACTGCACGTACTTCAACCCGTCATTTTCCTGGGCGAATGCCACCGCTGCCAGATACAAAACGATCATTGAAACAGTCTTCATGTTCTCTCCTTTTTTGTGGAATAATATACAACGAAAATTAGGAAGTGTGAATCCGGTAAACAATTTTTAGGACAATTATCAAGATTGAACAATATATTCTACAGGGAAGTGCGAAGTTAGCAATCCGGAATTCATCCCCTCGGAATTTTGAGGGAAAGCATTGGTCACAGCAGGAAAGTGCCGTATCAGTACACCTGCTGAAACGTACAAAAAAAAGGGCAAGCACGCTTGCTTGCCCTTTGCCTTCATTCATTTTCCCCCAACGGCTATTTTCGCTGACCGCCGGCAATATCAATTCTGAAATTACCGCTTACTCCATGCATAAACAGTGTTCCTTCACCCCCGCCGAAATTAACGGTAAAGTCACGGTTGATGGTCCGTTCCTTATACGCATCTCCGCGCAGGAATGTGATTGTCGCGGAATAATTCCCACTCACAGTTCCGCTGATCGTGTTGGGGAAATTGCTGCGCCACTGCATCCGATGCATTTCCGGATCTTGTGCATGATACCGCAGCGCTTTCACGTTCAGACTCGTAATAGTCAGCGTACCAGCATGGGTGCGAAGCATATTCCGTGTTTTAATGGAATCAACGCCGGAACGAACATACGTGCTGTCCAATGTGATCGTCACCGTATCTTTATTGATGCCGTTGGTTGTCCACGCACCGGAGAGTTGTGTGAGATGATGTGTTACTCTCGGTCCGCTGAAATATCCGGAACCGCTGACAATCTTAAATTTCAGCGTGGTGGCCGTGTCGCTGCCAGTGATATAGTTCTTCTGCACGGTACCGTTTTT
>JBAYJG010000061.1:0-13683 GCA_041665225.1 Bacteroidota bacterium | reverse complement strand
GTACACGGGATCTCGAAATTCATCAAGATATTTCATGCAGTCTCTCCTTCATTCAATTCATCCAGCGCATTTCCCATCTGTTGAAATAGCTCGATAGTTTCCCGTGCTTCCTGTTCATTTACTTTCGTCAGCGCCACACCAACATGAACTAGAACATAATCGTGCAGAACAGCTTCAGGAAGAAATTCAAGACAGACATTTTTTATGATTCCGCCAAAATTCACCTTCGCCATTTTCGGCGATGCACTCTCGTCGATATATTCAATCCTGCCAGGAATTGCTAAACACATGCGCACCTCTGCTATAATTACTCTTTTGGTGTGTAAGAAAATACGAATAGACCTGCCCCAGCGAAATTCCGCCGTCATTCGCCGGGATCCGTTGATGCCAATATGGTGTGAATCCATTGCGTTGAAGCACGGTAATGCTGTGTTCCAAAAGGATCATATTTTGAAAACATCCTCCGGATAAGACCACTTTAGGGATATTCCAATGCATTGCCGTTAGGAGAATTATTTCTGTTAACGTATTATGGAAAACCTTTGCAATGTCCTCAATCGGCCTTCCTTCCTCACATTGATGCAGAATCGACTCAAACATCGTCATCCAATTCCATAGTAAGATTCCGTTCTGTTCACGGAATACAACGGGATATATTTCTTCTGCAGAAGAATTCCCGGCAAGGTATTCCAATTCCATTGCTGCTTGCCCTTCAAATGAATTCTTCAATCGTACACCGCACAATGCGGCCACGGCGTCAAATATCCTTCCCATACTGGTCGTGACCGGAGCATTAATACCTTTTACAATCATATCAGAAAATAACCGGCGATCTCGTTCAAGGAAACTCTCATCGATGATTTTTGACTTGTGTAGAGAGTCAGCGCCATAGAGTTCGTGCAGTATGCTGGCAGCGCAGCGCCTCGGTTCCCGAATTGCTGCATCCCCGCCGGGGAGTTTAAACGATCGTATGGTTCCCACTCGCCGAAACGCATTCTGTTCGAATATGATACTTTCTCCTCCCCATATCGTACCGTCCTCTCCATAACCTGTTCCATCCCACGAAAACCCAAGGACAGGTCCAGTCAATTCATTCTCCGCCATACACGATGCTACATGCGCATAGTGATGCTGTACAGAAAAAAGCGGTGCATGGTGTAATTGCGCGGAAAGCCCATTTTTTGCCACTGCCGTGGAGAGATATTCCGGGTGCAGGTCGTGGATAATCACCGAAGGGGCACAATCGAACAACGCCCGGAGATCATCGATAGTTTTTTTGAATGATGAAAACGACTCAGCCGATTCAAGATCGCCGATATGTTGACTGATAACGATGGAATCGTCATGCGCAATCGCAATCGTGTTTTTTAACTGAGCTCCTACGGCAAGAACAGGCCGATCAAGTTTCCACGGGATATGAATCGGAAGCGGGGCGTATCCGCGAGCCCGGCGGATCATCAGTTCGCGGCCGTGTACAACGCGGAGAATGGAGTCATCGCAATACCGTTCAATTGGCCGATTGTGCACAAGGAAGAAATCAGCAATGCCATGAAGCTTGTTCACAGCATTTTCCTCTTGGAAACAGATCGGTTCGTCACTGATATTCCCGCTGGTAGCGACAAGCGGAATCTGCAGCATCGACATTAACAGATGATGTAACGGTGTATACGGAAGCATCACGCCCAAATAAGGATTCCCCGGCGCTATTTTCGACGACAGTGCGGGCGAAAGATTCGCGTGAGTTCTTAAAAGCACGATTGGAGCTTGCGGCGACAGCAACAATCTCTGTTCGATTTCGGAAAGCTCGCATACATTTTCCACATGGGCGATTGATGGAAACATCAACGCAAACGGTTTCTCGTCACGGTGTTTTCGATGACGCAATTTTTGGACAACATCATCACTCCTTGCATCACACATCAATAAATATCCCCCCAACCCTTTTACCGCAACAATTTCTCCATTGAATATCGCTTGGACCGTTTGTTCAATCGCTGTAGTGTGTGACGAGATCAACACACCGTCCCGATCCCACAACTCAACATGCGGACCGCATTTTGGACAGGCATTCGGCTGGGCGTGGAATCTTCTGTCGTGCGGATCGTGATACTCTTTTTCACACTCTTTACACATAACAAACGATTGCATTGTTGTGTTTTTCCGGTCGTATGGCAACGACTGGATGATAGAAAAACGAGGACCGCAATTTGTGCAGTTGGTAAAAGGATAGAGATATCGACGGTTATTAACATCAAAAATCTCTGTGCGACAATCAGGACACGTAGCGATATCAGGCAAAACGAGTGCGGTTGCTGACCCATTCGTTGCACTTTCTTGAATCTCAAAATCACTATATCCTACCGGATCAAGAAAAGAAGTTTCGCAACTATGGATACTGGAGATGGCCGGCTTTTCAGAATGAATTCTTGCAATGAAGGTGTGAAGTACTTCGTCCTCTCCTTCAACTTCTATCAGCACTCCCTGCGGTGTGTTGGAAACCCAACCCTGAAGCTGCAACTCAGTTGCAAGCCGGTAGACAAACGGCCGAAAACCGACCCCCTGCACCGCACCATGAATAACGGCCTTCAATCGGCGCGTTTCACCGTTTGACTTTTCAACCACTCGCACCATTCAGGGATTCCCTTATTCGTTGTACACGATGTTTCGAATATTTTCAGTGATGGATTTATCTGGAGAGCGTTCTTCCGTATCACTTTTGGATTAGAATTGACGTATGGGATAAGGTCGATTTTGTTCACAATCAACACCGATGAATGATGGAACATACCGGGATATTTCAGCGGTTTATCATCTCCTTCCGTTGTGCTGACGACCACGACTTTTAATGTTTCCCCAAGATCATAGTTTGCCGGACATACGAGATTACCGACATTTTCAATAATGAGCAGATCGATATTCTGCAAATCAAAATTTGAAAGTGCATCGTTCACTAATTTCGCTTCCAGGTGGCATCCGCCGTTCGTAACAATTTGCACCACAGGCACATTGAACTTCGCAACCCGCTGCGCGTCAAAATCCGTTTGCACATCCCCTTCCACGACACCAACACGAAGAGAACCGTTTAGATGCTTCAGCGTCTGTTCCAACAGGCTCGTCTTGCCGGAACCCGGAGAGCTGACAACATTGATGACAAAGAGGTGATGCTGAGCAAACAGTTCCCTGTTACGCTGTGCAATTTCATCATTTTTTTCAAGGACTTTTCGTTCAATGGTTACTACGCTCATGTCTGCTCCTCTACAACATCATCTAATTCAATATCCTTCACCTGTAATTCTTTTCCGGAAAGAATTTTTGTGCGAACGCTGCCGCAGGAAGTACACTGCATCATACCCGGTTCATTATACGATTGCTGGCTGCATTCCGTGCATTCAATCACAAATGGAATTTGTTCAATTGAAAGTCTTGATTGATCGAGTGGAGTACCAGCTATAATTGCTTGATACGAAAACTCCAACGAGTCTGAAACCACTCCAGAAAATGTTCCGACTTTAACGGTTACAGACCGTACGGTACATAATCGTTCTGTTGCGACATATTGATGAATAATGTCAATAATGCTTTCTGCTATGGATAATTCGTGCATTGCTTTCCCTATACTCCCCAAAATTGTACAGCAATACCACACATCAGAATCGCAAATCCACCAACAACATGGCTATACTGTTCCATTCTTTTCATCGGAACTAATGAAAGTCCATACAACGCACTAAAGACAATACCAAGCATTGTTCCAATGGTTACAACACTGAAAACAACGCACACGATGATAACATCGGCAATGGTTCCTCGTGCAGCGGGATACATTAAGACGGGAATCAGCGGTTCGCAAGGACCAAAAACAAAAATAGTAAAGAGAAACCAGAGTCGCATTGTCGCTTTGGCTTCTTCGTGCAGATGATTGCCGTGATGATCGTGCGCATGAACTTCCATAATGCCGTCATGATGAATGTGCTTGTGGGCATGCGGTTTGTTCAGGAATGCACGGCGAATTCCCCATCCTGTGTACACCAATCCGAAAATTATCAGTAACCAACCTGCAACATCGCCGCGATAGGACTCAATGGATTTAAGATGAAATACCGTATACCCAAACATGATACCGATTGCTCCCAAGGCAATGGTACTTCCTACATGTCCAATGCCGCAGACAATGGTAACCCATAATGTTTTGAATTTTGTCCATTGCCCTGCACGGGACATTGCGATAAACGGAACATAATGATCGGGACCGAGTATGGTATGCATGAATCCAACCGTCGCTGCCGTCAGCAATAACACGGAAAGTTCGTTTGCCATAAATTACCTTGCATCATTCTTTGATAACGAGTTGATTACTCCCGACCGTTCGCTTTTCAATACAGTTTCAATCACTATGCCTAATTTTCTTCCAAATATACAGCATTTGCAGAATGGTGGTTTTCATTCTTGAGAATGTTCAAGACAGCAGTTGCCACATTTGGGAGTGCATTGTGGATTGCGGGTGACAGTTCCATCGACATCGGTTGAATGGAGCTAATGGAAACTGTAATCAAAAAGATTTGTGGTGTAGTGGAAAGCAATGCCGCTGTTTCAATCAAGTCCCGCAGCCCGATATCATGTGCACTGAGCGTCTTCGGAAAATCGGATGCAAATTTCGGCTGCAGCGATCGTACAGTTCCGTCTGCACAATCATCCATCGTGGCATCAATCAAAATGATTGACGAATATTCTTCGAAATACGAGAGGAGATGGAATCCACCGGTACCACCGTCCACCAATGAGACGTGCAGCGGCAGACTGATTTGATTGAGATACTCAATAGCATGAACGCCGACCCCTTCGTCTCCCAACAAAACATTCCCGACGCCAAGAATCAGTGTTTGCTTCACAGAATTCATATAGCTCCTTTTACGGTGTGTGTCTTTTTTTCTGACTCAATGTTGAATCGGAACTTTTTCTCCGCCGGCATGGAATCCTGCAAATGCCTCGCCACCAGCAGACCTCCTTCGTGTTCGGGAATGACGACGGAATTTACTCCCGCATTTTTCATCGCTTCGGCGTAACGCACCTGGCCCGCGCGACAGATGATATTCACTTTGGGATTCAACGCTTTTGCCGTTATGCTGATGTATAAATTATCGGCATCATTATCGATCAACACGCATAACGAATTGGCTTTGTCAATCCGAGCCGCCATTAATACATCCCGCCGCTTCGCACTGCCGTTCAACACCAGAACGCCCTCTTTGACTAATTCCGAACAGAGTCCTTCATTCGTTTCGATAAGGACAAACGGGTATTTTGATTTTATCAACTGGTCAATCACCGTTCTGCCGACCTGACCATATCCGCAAATAATACAATGGTTCTTCAAACGGGAAATTTTCAATTCATTCACGCGTGCGCTCCATATTTTTTTTGCTTCTTTATTAAAGATGCTCGTCAACAACCGTTCAACGATCCATATCTGAAATACCACAACACCGCCATAAACACCAACGGCAAACAGTTTCGTACTTTTGCTGCTTGTTTCAGGAATAGCGTGAGGGTGCGTTATCCAGAAAAACCCATCGACCCACGAGACCCGTTCGGAAACCATATAATACACTGTTACCCCGATGACAAACGCTGCCGAAGAAAGTACCGGTGTGATAAATGCCCGAACAATCGTCCATACGAGCACTCCTGATGTTTTCATACCATTCTTTCCAAAAAGAAAACGGCGAGCATACCCCCTGCTCGCCGTATTGCTTCAACGTAATACCGACCAGCATTATTTCTTCCGTATATCTTTCTCGATGAACTTCCACCCGCCGGCCATGGACGAGATGATGCCGCGTCGTTCCACATAATCATGATAAAAAACTAAGTACACATGAATCATGGAAAAGATGACGAAAAACCACATCATCAAATGATGCCATTGACGTACGGCAAAATCTCCCCCCATCAACGGTACAATCCACGCGAAGAGCTGGGGCAGCGTCGAGGTACTCATCGCCGCGTACATTCCAAAACCAGTAATACTTTGGAAGATAAACGCCAGGAAGGTTATGAAATATGTCGCGCCGGCAAGACTGTTGTGCCCAATCGATTCCAAAGGCTGAATCTTTGCCTGCAGAATATCGACTTTCAATACTTCATTCATTTCGGCAAACTGTTTTTTTGTCGTCGGAATGAAGTTTTTCCATCCCGCATATTTATTTCCGACAAAACCCCAATAAATGCGAAAGGCAAAATTGAAGAAAAAGAAAAATGCCGAAACAAAATGAATAAATCGGACGGTACCGAACCAGTAATTATCGAATGCCTCGGTACCGCTTTGGATTGCGAACGGATGTCCTATTAAATAGCCGGTGCAGGCGAGCAGCGTCACCGCAATAGCATTCACCCAGTGATATAATCTCACGGGAAGCTGCCACACATACACGCGTTGAATTACTGTATTCTCCATACGCGCCCCCTAAAATGTATTGATCTGGTGAACGTACCGGCCTTTTTCATCGTACAAATGGACCGCACAAGCGAGGCATGGATCGAACGAATGAATCGTCCGTAATATTTCCAACGGCTGATCCGGATTCTTCACCGGTGTGCCGATCAATGCTGCCTCATACGACGACCGCTGACCGCTCGGATCGCGCGGCGAGGCATTCCATGTTGTCGGAACAACCAGCTGATAGTTATCAATCTTTTTATCCTTGATCACTATCCAGTGCGCCAGAGCACCGCGCGGTGCCTCCGTCAGACCGACCCCTTTCGCTTCGCTGGGCCAGGAAGATGGTTCCCATTTGTCTTTTACAAACATCCGAGTGTCGCCGTTCTTAATGTTTGAAAGAAGCTGTTGGTAAAATTCTTTCGCCCAATCTGCAACTAGTTTCGTCTCCAAACCGCGCGCAGCTGTCCGGCCCAGGGTGGAGAAGAGAGCGCCAACAGGAACGTTGAGCGATTTCAATGTGCTGTTCACCAGTTCAACCACCTCCTGCCGGCCGGACGCATACGCCACCAGCATTCTGGAGAGCGGCCCGACTTCCATTGCATGTCCTTTCCATCGCGGCGTTTTTAACCAACTATATTTTTCTTCAACGTTCAAATGTTGGTACGGCGGTTTGGGTCCGGTGTATTTCAATGTTGTCTCACCATCCCATGGATGTTTGGACACTTCATCGCCGGCGGCATATTCGTACCAGGAGTGCTTCACGAACTCCTGAATCTCTTCGATATTCTTTCCATCCACTTCATGGACTTTGGAAAGATCTCTGTTGAGTATGGCACCACGGGGGAATTTAAATTTTGAGACATCCCCATATCCATTCATGGGAAGATCGCCGTAGGATAAGTAATTGGGAAGTCCGCCGCCGATGGAAGCCCAATCTTTATAGAACGAAGCTACAGCAAGCAGATCTGGAAGATAGACTTGATTGACGAATTCATACGCTTGATCCAGCAATGTCCCTACGTACGCAAGACGTTCCGCATTGAGTGAATTCACTTCATCGATATTCACAGAGCACGGCACTCCTCCGACAAGGTAATTCGGATGAGGATTTTTCCCGCCAAAAATCGCATGAATCTTCACAATCTCCTTTTGCCATTCCAATGCTTCAAGGTAATGTGCAGTCCCCATCAAATTCGCTTCCGGAGGAAGCTTGTAGGCGCCATGACCCCAATATCCGTTGGCAAAAATTCCTAATTGACCGCTCTCCACAAACGACGTCAATCGTTTCTGAATATCTGCAAAATATTTCGGCGAACTTTTCGGCCAATTAGAAATACTCTGCGCAAGCTCCGAAGTTTTTTTCGGGTCAGCTTTCAAGGCACTTACTACATCCACCCAATCCAGCGCATGCAGGTGATAGAAATGGACGACGTGATCCTGCAAATAGAGTGTGGCGAACATCAAATTTCTAATGAGATCGGCATTTGGAGGAACGACAATTCCCAGCGAATCTTCAACCGCCCGCACCGAAGCCAAGGCGTGAACGGTAGTACAAACGCCGCAGACACGTTCCGTAAATGCCCATGCGTCGCGCGGATCCCGTCCTTTCAAAATCACTTCAATGCCTCTCACCATTGTTCCAGCACTGTAGGCATCGACAATTTTTCCATCTTTAATTTCCGCTTCTATCCGAAGGTGCCCTTCGATACGGGTAATTGGGTCGACAACAATTCGGTTAGCCATTATGCACCTCCCTTTTTCGGCGATGATTCTTTCTCAGAACTGTTCGAAATATCGGATTGAATCAGTTTCCGTTTTCTAATATTTGTAGAAACCGCATGTGCTGCAATTCCGACAGCCGTTGCGACACCGACTGCGACACCGATATCATCGGCCGTCGTTTCAATCCCAAATCCCGGGAAGGAAGCAAGATGTTGATAGAATGGCCCGTTGTCCCAGAAATCTTTTTCGCTGCATCCGATACATCCGTGACCGGACTGGATAGGATAGCTGACGCCATTATTCCATTTCATCACTGCACAGGCATTGTATGTCACCGGACCGCGGCAACCTACTTTATACAAACAATATCCGCGACGCGCATTTTCATCGTCAAACGATTCCACGAATAATCCGGCATCGTAATTCGGACGGCGATAACATGTGTCGTGTATTCTTCTGGAATAAAATGCTTTCGGCCTGCCGAGGCCATCCAACTGCGGAATGCGGTCGAATGCCAGCAAGTGCACAATCGTCCCTGCCATTACTTCAGCAATAGGCGGACACCCAGGCACATTAATGATCGGTTTCCCTGAAATTATTTTGTGGACTGGCGTTGCCGACGTCGGATTGGGCTTCGATGCCTGCACACATCCATGTGTCGCACAATTTCCCCATGCAATAATGGCCTTTGCATCGGCTGCAACTTCTTTGACTATATCCAGCGCAGTTTTCCCGCCGATGCAACAATAGACTCCATCGTCGCCAGTCGGAATTGAACCTTCAACACAAAGGAGGTACTCACCCTTATATTTCTGCATGGTATCGTGCAGCGATTTTTCCGCTTGAAAACCCGATGCCGCCATGAGTGTCTCGGTATAATCCAGCGAAATTTTGTCCAGCACGATTTCCGAAACGACCGGATGCGAGGAACGAATGAACGACTCGCTGCAGCATGTACATTCCTGAAAGTGCATCCACAGCACCGGAATGCGCGGCTTTTTTTCCATTGCTTTTACCACATGACCGATTGCCGATGCTTCAATGCCTGCCGCAGCTGCCAGCCACGAACAATAACGGATAAAATCCCTTCGGGACACTCCGCGCATTTGCGCTTGATCCCAAAGAGTCAGCGAAGAACCATTCATAAATCCCTCCTGATGGTTGGTTGAAAATCTATCGAGTTAATTGAAAACGAAATTTTTACTGTTGCCTGGTCGCCAAGATGTGCATCGGAAATGTCGTCCAATTCAACCGTAAACGGATGAATGATCAGCGTAACCACAGGAGTCGGCTCCCTTTGTAACACACCGACTACTTCTGCCACGATGGTTGCGTTATGTACTGGAACTGTTGAGGTGTCTGGCATACTGCAAGGTAGAGTTGCTCTACACTAGGCAACAGTTATGCCAAAAGAAAAAGGAGAAATTGTGTTAATTTCAGGAGTGTGTTTACCTATTCTACGGATTTCCGTTCGAGGATGAACGGATTCCCGTGAGGGGGTATGCTTACTCTTCTAGATGGTATTTCTTGAGTTTATCTCTGAGCGTGGAAGGGCTTAGATTCAAAATTTTTGCAGCCTGTGTTCGATTCCCTTCGAATTTAAGAAGAGCTTGCTTGATTAGATTCATTTCGAGGCAATTCACCACCTCTTCAAAAGTCATTTTTTCTTCCACCAGGCAACGATTGCATGCTTTTACGATGGAATCGAGCGAACTGGAGGAATGGATTTCCGTGGGAAGATTTTTCACCGAAATCGATCCGTTGGCAAAGATAGCCATTCGCTGGACGACATTGCGAAGTTCGCGGATATTTCCCGGCCAATCGTACGCTTGCAAGAATTCCATCGCCTCGTCGGTGACTTCAACCATTCTTTCCGGGGTGTATCGTTTCAAAAAATAACGGATTAATATCGGAATGTCGTCGCGGCGCGATCGAAGCGGAGGGATATGAATGGGAACAACATTGATTCTATAATAGAGATCAGAGCGAAAGAGATTTTTATCCACCAACACTTTCAAATCAATTTTCGAAGCACAAATCACCCGTACATTCACCGGAATCGGAACTGTTCCTCCGACCCGCATTAATTCACGTGATTCCAACACGCGGAGAAGTTTTGCTTGCAAATGAAACGGAAAATCATCGATGTCATCAAGAAAGATGCTCCCTCCTTCCGCCAATTCAAACAATCCCTTTTTCTCCGTACCCGCACCAGTATAAGCGCCTTTTTCATGACCAAACAATTCACTCTCCAATAATTCGGCGGGAAGGGATGCAAGACCGACTTTCACAAAGGAGGCGTGCTCGCGAGTACTTTTTTTGTGGATATACTCTGCGAATAATTCTTTGCCAACACCGGTTTCACCTACCAAAAGCACAGAAGTATCCGACCGCGAGACGGTATCGACATGTTCTAATAATTCCCGCATCACTGCACTTTGGGCAATGAGCGTCAAGGATGAAGTCGGACTCATAACTCCTTATTTTTGCAGAAATGTATGCAGGGAGAATGGGAAAAGCAAATTGGTATCGACAAATAGTGTATAAAATAAAATCGCGGAGTTTAGCTCCGCGATACTTTCCAACACTATAGAAAAGAAGCAGTTACGAATGTTCGTGTTCATCCTCGTGGTGATGCTCAAATTCGATCCACTCTTCCAATTTTGTCCGAAAGAAATGAAATGCCTTCCATAAATTTCGTTCTGCCCGTTCCGATAATCCTTCCAACATTTCCCATTCGTAGCCCCGCACCTGCAGCAGATATGTTTGGGGTTGTTTCCCGTACAATTCGCCGCAGAGATATAACACTCCGGACGGAAACATGGCATGCGTCGTAAATGGAGACTGGGATTTCGGTTCGATCTTTGAGAATGAAAAATCCTCAATCAATTCATTCGTGGCATCCACGAACACCACAATATCAAACTCGCTCATCGTATAGGCATCTTCCACATTCAGCTGATAACTGTTTTCAATCGTGAGATGATGTACATATTCGGTTGACAGCCAGGGTTGACACATTTGAATGAATGTATTTCCCAATCCATCGTCTCCCCGGCCGGGATTGCCGTACGCATGAATGAGCACTTTGGGTTTTTGTTCCAGAGTATTCATCGCACCCTCCTTTCAAGCAATTGTCCTTGTTCATTATATAATAACACTTCCAGCGGCATCTGGCCGAGTGCATGCGTCGAACAGCTGAGGCATGGATCGAAACATCGGATGCCTGCTTCAATGCGATTCAGCACAGGCTCGGGTATCTTTTTCCCTTCAACAAACTGCATGGCGATCTGCCGCACCGTCCTATTCATTGCCATGTTGTTCTGTGCGGTAGCAATCAGCATATTTACTTTTTGTAAAACACCGTCTTCGTTCACCCAGTAATGATGGAAGAGAGTCCCGCGCGGCGCTTCGGATGCACCAACTCCTTCCAATTTATTAATCTCCGCTTTGGAACGAACATGCGTGCCCAGTATCGCAGGATCGCAGAGCAGCTGCTCCACCCGTTCGACAGCGAACAAGAGTTCGATGAGCCGCGCATAGTGAAAATAAAAAGAATTGTTCACTGCTTCAGTCGTTGGTGTTAGGTCCTTGAACATTTTCCGTTCTTGTTCCGCAAGCGGTGTTTCGATAGAATCACAAATATTTAATCTTGCAAGCGGCCCCACGCGGTAAATGCCTTTTGGATACCCGAGCGGTTTGTAATACGGAAATTTCAAGTACGACCACGATTCACTTGCCTCGCCAAAATGATGATAATATTCCCGGGGATCGATATTATCCGCAATGATATTTCCAGCGCTGTCCATAATCCTCAGATTCCCGCCGTAGTATTCCATTTCCCCTTTAGAACCGACCATGCCAACAAACAAGGAATGGAAATTCCCAAAGCAGGAAATCTCTTTTGTAAACTGTCCATGGATCTGCTTGATCGTTTCAAGAGCCATCAACGCTGTTTCCAACACTTCCGGATACCATGCAAGTATTTTTTCCCGTTCTTCCATCGTGAATGATTCCCGAACACCTCCGGCAACCGCCCACGGTGTATGGATTCTTCTTCCGCCGAGAAATTCGATGATCTGCTGGCCGAACTTGCGCAATCGTATTCCCCGCCGGGCGAATTCCTTATCATGTTTCAGTAATCCGAAAATATTCCGTATTGCAGGATCTGCTTCGAAGCCGAGCAGAAAATCTGGCGATGAAAGATGGAAAAAACTGAGTGCATGAGACTGAATCCATTGTGCAAGAACCAGAAGACGACGAAGTTTTTCTGCCGTTTCCGGGATGCCGATCGCCAGAATGTCGTCACCCGCTTTTGCTGATGTGACCAGATGACTTGCCGGACAAATGCCGCAGATGCGCGACGTTAATCCGGGCATTTCCCACAGCAGCCGTCCTTCACAGAATTTTTCGAAGCCGCGAAACTCATTCACATGAAATCGGGCATCTTCCACTTCACCTTTGGCATTTAAGTGAATGGTGATCTTCGCATGGCCTTCGATGCGGGTTACAGGAGAGATTGTAATAACACTGGACATATCGACTCTACAAAATTAGATGAAATTGATTCATTGAATCACTGTTTCATTGATTCATGTTGTGCTGTTCAATGATTCAATGTATCAATGAACTAATGAATCAATTATTTGCTCACCCATATCTCAGGAACTGGGTATTAAATATTGGAATCCTTCCTTCCAGCAATTCATTCATGGCAAACCATATCTCATCCGGTGTGGGAGGGCAACCGTGCAGGAATGCATCCACGCGAATCAGATGATGCAGCGGAATCGCCTGGGTACGCAACTGGGCAATTAACGTATGGTCGTTTGGTGTTGAATTGCAGATATCTGCGAGTTCTTTGTATGCACGGTCGATCAGTTCTGCATTGCCGAATCGGTTCCGCATTGCGGTGACGTTGCCGGTGGTGGCACAATCTCCAAAGGAGAGGACATATTTAGAATGTTTGCGAACTGTATGCGCCATCTCTTCGTTTTCATCGTTGGTCACCGCTCCTTCCACGAGCGTGATATCCACATTTGCGGGAAAGGTCTTGATGTCGGCGATCGGCGAGAAAACAAGGTCGATCTTATCCGCAAGTTCGATCAATCGTTCGTCAAGATCGAGAAACGACATGTGGCAGCCGGAACATCCGCCTAGCCAAACCGTGGCGACTTTCGGTTTTTGATTTGATGCACTCATACTTATTCTTCTATCTCTATGGAAAATAATTGTTCATTGCGCAAGGACCGCTTGACAATCAGGTGGTCCCCCTTTGCCAGGCCGGTCCAGCGGACATAATAGTGGTCATGCGGTTTGTCCGGTCCTTGACACTCACAGTGATACGATTCGATCATTGCTTCCTTTTTCACATGTCCATCCGTCAGCGGAAAAGACGAACCAACCTTAGGGAAGAACGAGAGTCTGTTCTTCAGTATGAAAAAATACCCTTGTTGTGCTTCGAGGGTCGATATTGTGCGTTCATAGATAGTATTCATAGAGCGTATTGTTATTGGTTCATT
>JBAYJG010000060.1:0-13700 GCA_041665225.1 Bacteroidota bacterium | reverse complement strand
GTATACTGCATTTGCTGAAGATAAAGTAAAGATTCAAGGCGCACGATGTATGGACTGCGGTATTCCGTTTTGTCAATCAGGATGTCCCGTCAACAACGTCATTCCGCATTGGAACGATCTGGTCTATAAAGACCGCTGGGAAGAAGCGGTGCGCGTACTGCACTCCACTAACAATTTTCCCGAATTTACCGGGAATGTCTGTCCCGCACCGTGCGAAGCATCGTGTGTGTTGGGAATCAACGAACCGCCGGTGACGATCAAAGTGATTGAACGAACGATTATTGAACACGCCTTCGCACAAGGCTGGATCAAACCAGAGCCCCCAAAGAAACGCTCTGGCAAAACAGTTGCAGTGATCGGCTCAGGCCCTTCGGGGTTGGCAGCAGCACAGCAATTGAACCGCGCCGGTCATCGTGTGACTGTGTATGAAAAGAATGATCGAGTCGGAGGATTGCTGCGGTACGGAATTCCCGATTTCAAATTTGAAAAACATTTGCTGGACCGCCGCATCGAACAATTGCAGGCAGAAGGAATTGTCTTCACAACGAAGACGAATGTCGGCGTAAATATTTCGGCAGAAGAGTTGCGCCGTTCGTACGATGCAATCGTACTGTGCGGAGGTTCGGAAGCACCGCGCGATCTGAAAGTTCCGGGACGCGAACTGAAAGGGATCCATTTCGCGATGGAATTCCTTCCGCAGCAGAACAAACGGATCGCAGGAGACAAAACTGATCCGTCAAAAGATATTCTTGCCACCGGCAAACGGGTGGTGATCATCGGCGGCGGCGATACGGGTGCGGACTGCCTCGGGACAAGCTTGCGGCAAAAAGCGAAATCTGTCCATCAATTCGAGATTATGCCGAAACCGCCTCTCGAGAGAGCAGCTTCAACACCCTGGCCGTTATGGCCGCTGCAGCTGCGGACGGAAAGTTCGCACGAAGAAGGAGGAACACGGGATTGGGCGCTGGCAACGACGAAATTCGAAGGAGATGCCAACGGCAATGTAACGAAACTGCACGCCATCCGCGTCGGTCCGCCGCCGAATTTTGCTCCGATCACCGGTTCGGAATTTACGCTGGATGCCGACTTAGTGTTACTGGCAATGGGTTTTACCGGACCATCAAAGAATGGATTGTTGGATGAGTTGGGTGTTGCGATTGATGCGCGGGGGAATGTTTCGACGGACAAGGAATATATGAGTTCCATTCCGGGAATTTTTTCTGCAGGGGATATGCGGCGCGGACAATCGCTCGTCGTCTGGGCAATCAGCGAAGGACGCAAAGCTGCCCGTTGTGTCGACAAATATTTAATGGGGGTATCATCACTTCCGTAAGTACTGGGGAAAGGAGAACTACGAACATGAAAAGGATTCTTTTCATCTCTGTTATGTTTGCTTTCCAGATTCTGGTCGCACAACAGCGGCAACAACCCGGCAGCACGATTGTCGTGCAGCTGAACGGCATTAAAGAACAATCGGGACAAGTGCTTTTGAGCCTCTTCAGGTCCGAAAAAGGATTCCCGACTCATCCGGAGAAGGCGTTCCGGTGGAGCAAGGTGAAGGTAACCGCATCATCGTTGATTATCAGTTTGGATGGACTACCGCTCGGCACCTATGCGATCGCAGTCGTACACGATGAGAATGAGAATGATGTAATGGATCGGAATATCTTCGGATTACCGGATGAACCGTACGGAATCTCGAACAATGCGACAAGTTCGTTCGGTCCGCCGAAATTTGACGAAGCAAAATTCACTGTAACCGGAAAACGGGACACAGTAAAAATAGAAATGCAACCATAATAACTATAACTATAAAAGGTGTAGTCCGCCGTAACGATGGATTACATCGTACAACACAAAGGAGAAACAGATGGCACAAATAAATTTCGGCGGAACCGTTGAAGAAGTGGTCACTCGCGAAGAATATCCGCTCGAGAAGGCAAAAGAATTTTTAAAAAATGAGGTCGTTGCAATCATCGGGTACGGTCCGCAGGGATACGGTCAATCGCTGAACATGCGCGACAACGGCATCAATGTGATCGTCGGTCAGCGCAAAGGGGGACAAGGTTGGAACGATGCGATCCGCGACGGCTGGGTGGAAGGAAAGAATCTCTTTTCCAATATCGAGGAAGCAATCCAAAAAGGTACCATCGTGCAGTATCTCCTTTCTGATTCCGGACAGAAACAGCAGTGGGAAACGGTGAAGAAGAATCTGAAAAAAGGACAGGCGCTGTATTTCTCCCATGGATTTTCTGTTGTGTTCAAGGATCAGACAAACGTGATCCCGCCGCCGGATGTCGATGTAGTGCTTGTCGCTCCGAAGGGAAGCGGACGGACGGTGCGGAGTAACTTTCTGGCCGGCAGCGGTATCAACGCCAGCTTTGCAGTGTTCCAGGATGCGACCGGAAAAGCGCGTGAACGCGCGATCGCCTGCGGTATTGCAATCGGCTCCGGATATCTGTTCCCGACAACATTTGAAAAAGAAGTTCTTTCCGATCTCACCGGCGAACGTGGCGTGCTGATGGGTGCGATCGCAGGACTGATGAAAGCACAGTACGATGTCCTTCGGCAAATGGGACATTCCCCCAGCGAAGCGTTCAACGAAACAGTGGAGGAAGCAACGCAAAGTTTGTATCCGCTTGTCGGGAAATACGGTATGGACTGGATGTTTGCGGCTTGTTCCGTCACAGCACAGCGCGGCGCATTGGACTGGGCGAAAAAATTTGAAACGGCAAACCGTCCGTTATTCGAATTGCTCTACCGCGACGTGCAGTACGGTGTCGAAACAAAACGTGTGCTCGATTCCACCAGTTCACCAGATTACCGCGAACGGTTGCAAAAGGAACTGGATGAATGGAAAAATTCCGAAATGTGGAAAGCGGGTGAAGCAGTACGCGGGCTGCGACCGGAAAACTGGAAGAAGTAATTTACTGTTGGAGCGGATGTCAATCCGCACATTTGGAACGGTCTTGCGACCGTTCTGACACAAACAATGAAAACAAGAATATTCACATACGATACGACGCTGCGGGACGGCACGCAAGGAGAAGAGGTTTCGTTTTCTGCTGAGGATAAGATCAAGATCGCCAAACGGCTGGATGCGTTTGGCATTGATTATATCGAAGGAGGATGGCCCGGTTCCAATCCGAAGGATATGGAATTCTTTGAAAGCGCCCGCTCGGTGAAGTTCGTTCACGCGAAGATCGCCGCCTTCGGCAGTACACGCCGCGCAAAGAATCCCGTTGGACAAGATGCGAATATCAAAGCATTGCTGGATGCCCAAACGCCGGTCGTGACGATCTTCGGTAAAACTTGGCTGCTGCACGTGAAAGAAGCTCTACAGATCACCGAAGAAGAGAATCTGGAAATTATCTCCGACTCAGTGGCGTATCTGAAAAAGAATAACAAAGAAGTGATCTACGATGCCGAACATTTCTTTGACGGATATAAAACGGACAAAGCATATGCGTTGAAGACGTTGAATGCAGCCCAGTCTTCCGGTGCCGATGTGATCGTCCTGTGTGATACAAACGGCGGGACCATGCCGTGGGAAATTTCGGAGATCGTTGAAGAGGTAAAAAAACACGTTTCCGTTCAGCTGGGAATCCACACACATAATGATTGCGAGATGGGTGTTGCCAACGCATTGGCTGCCGTCGGCCGCGGCGCAACACACGTGCAAGGGACCATCAATGGATACGGAGAGCGATGCGGCAATGCGAACATGTGTTCTATCATTCCCAATCTTGAGCTGAAAATGGGTTATGTGACCGTCGGCAGCGAACAACTGAAAAAGCTGACGGAAGTCTCCCGGTATGTGAGCGAGCTGGCTAATCTGAAACACAAAAAGAACATGGCGTTCGTCGGCGAAAGTGCGTTTGCCCATAAAGGGGGCGTGCATGTCAGCGCGGTGATGAAAACGCCGAAAACGTACGAACATATCCAGCCGGAACAAGTGGGCAATGTTCGCAGAGTGTTGGTGTCGGATCTCTCTGGAAGAAGCAACGTGCTGTACAAAGCAGAAGAACTCGGTTTAAAACTTGACGATAAATCTCCGGCAGCGCAAAAAGTAGTGGAAGAGCTGAAGGAGATGGAACACTTCGGATATTATTTTGAAGATGCCGAAGCGTCGTTTGAACTGCTGGTGAAAAAACATACCGGCGAGCTGCAGTCACTCTTCGAGTTGGAGCGGTTTAAGATCAGCATCCATAAGGATTCCAACAATGTGGATGCGCGCAGCGAAGCGATGATCAAAATTCGCGTCGGGAATGAAACGGAAATGACGGCGGCGGAAGGGAACGGTCCTGTAAACGCAATGGATAAAGCGCTGCGAAAAGCGCTCGAACGATTCTATCCGCAGTTGAAAGAGATCCAACTGACGGACTATAAAGTACGAGTGCTGGATTCGCAGAATGCAACAGCGGCAAAGGTCCGTGTACTGATCGAAACTAAAAACGGCACATCATCCTGGAACACTGTCGGTGTTTCATCGGATGTTGTCGATGCAAGCTGGAAGGCGCTTGTCGATTCAATCACTTATCATTTATTAAAGAAAAGGAAGTAGAAGGTACACCATGATTGTTGTTTTGAAGCCCGGAACAAAGAAAGAAGAATATGACCATGTGATCGAGCGCGTGCTGGAGTACGGCTTCAAACCGCATCCCATCATTGGCGAAGAACGCACCGTAATCGCCTGTGTTGGCGATGAACGGGGGAAATCACAATTGCAGCAGCTGGAATCGCTGGACTATGTAGAGAATGTCGTCCCGATCCTGAAACCATTCAAACTCGCCAGCAAAGAGACGAAACCGCGATCTGTCGTGAAGGTGGGGAACGTTTCCTTCGGAAATTCACAATTTGTCGTCATCGCCGGACCATGTTCCGTGGAAACGAAAGAACAGATCATTCTCAGTGCTGAACAAGTGAAAAAAGCGGGAGCACAGATGTTGCGGGGTGGTGCGTTCAAACCGAGGACCTCACCGTATTCGTTCCAAGGACTTGAAGAAGAAGGATTGAAACTTCTGGCCGAAGCGAGAGAAAAAACAGGTTTGCCGTTTGCAACGGAAGTAATCTCCCCAAGCGATGTTGCGCTGGTGGCAAAATATTCCGATATGCTGCAGATCGGCGCCCGCAACATGCAGAACTTTGCGCTGTTGAAAGAAGTCGGAAGGACAAAACGCCCCATCCTATTAAAGCGCGGCATGTCCAGCACGTATAAGGAACTATTGATGTCCGCTGAGTATATCATGTCGCAGGGAAATTATGATGTGGTTCTTTGCGAACGGGGCATTCGCACATTCGAAGATTACACGCGCAACACGTTCGATTTAACGGCGGTACCTGCTCTTAAAGAAATGTCTCACTTGCCGGTGATCGTCGACCCGAGTCACGGAACGGGAATCCGAAGCTTGATTCCGCCGATGGCAAAAGCAGCGATCCCGGTCGGCGCGGACGGAATCATCATCGAAGTCCATCCAAATCCGGAAAAAGCATTTTCGGATGGAGCACAGTCGCTGATGCCGGATCAATTTTCAAAACTGATGGATGATATACGGCGGTATTTGCCGCTGGAGAACAAACACTTGTAAAAAAGGAGTCAGGTATTAGGCGCTAGGAGTTAGCGAGTACCTAAATCCTAAGACCTAAGACCTCCGAGGAATCGTATGAACGACCGAGTATATATTTTTGACACGACATTGCGCGACGGCGAACAATCGCCGGGTGCAAGCATGAATTTCAACGAGAAGATCCGCATGGCCCGACAGCTGGAACGGCTACAGGTAGATGCGATTGAAGCCGGTTTCCCTATGGCAAGCGAAGGGGATTTCGAATCGGTGAAAGAGATCGCGAAACAGATCCGCACCGTTACTGTTGCAGGATTGTGTCGAGCGAACAACAACGACATCGATCGCGCGTGGGAAGCGTTGAAGCATGCGCAAAAACCGCGGATCCACACATTTATTGCAACGTCTGATATTCATTTGAAATATAAATTGAAAAAGACTCGGGATGAAGTACTGGAAGCGGCAGTCAATGCAGTGCGGCGCGCAAAATCGTATTGCACCGATGTAGAATTTTCCTGTGAAGATGCCTCCCGGAGTGATATCGATTTTCTGTGTGCTGTTGTTGAAGCAACGATCGCAGAAGGGGCAACGATCATCAATATTCCCGATACGGTCGGCTACTCCGTTCCGGATGAGTATGGGAAGATTATCCGCACGTTGATGGAGCGCGTTCCGAATATCGGAAACGCAATCATCAGCGTTCACTGCCATGACGATCTCGGTCTGGCTGTTGCAAACTCCCTTGCCGGCGTGCTGAACGGCGCGCGACAGATCGAATGTACTGTCAACGGCATCGGTGAGCGGGCGGGCAATGCATCGCTCGAAGAGATCGCGATGGCTATCCACACGCGAGGTGAAGTGCTGAAGGTTTCCACCAATATCAATACAGAAGAAATTTACAAGACCAGCAAACTGCTGGTATCGTTGACCGGAATGCACGTGCAACGGAACAAAGCGATTATTGGCGAAAATGCATTTGCACACGAAGCAGGGATTCATCAAGACGGTATGTTGAAAAATCCGCTGACGTATGAAATCATGACACCTGCCAGCGTTGGCATTAAACACAGTACGTTGGTGCTGGGCAAGCATTCCGGCCGTCATGCATTGAAGCAGCGGTACGAAGAACTCGGCTACAAACTGACTGTGGAAGAACTGGAAAAAGCGTATGTCCTGTTTTCCAAACTGGCTGACGAAAAGAAACAGGTGTTCGATGACGATCTCGTCGCAATTCTGCAAGATGAGATTTCATCGCTGGAAGAAACCTACACGATCGATGCGCTGCAGGTGACAAGCGGGCTGAACATCGTGCCGACCGCGACCGTCGGATTGAAAAAGGGGGGTCAGCTTGTGCAGGATTCCGCAACAGGCGACGGGCCGGTGGATGCTGCTTATAACGCTATCGAGAGAATTACCGGTATTAAAGCGGATCTGCTCGATTACTCAATCAAATCCGTGTCATGGGGACAGGACGCCATCGGCGAAGTGTTCGTGAAGATTTCTATCGACGGTTATGTCTTCAACGGACGCTCTGCAAGCACGGATGTTATAACCGGCAGTGTCAAAGCCTACTTAAATGCGATCAATCATGCGATCGCCGCGCGGTTCAGAAAGCAGCAGGGAGACGGAGAGCATGTTGCGGTTTGGTAATGCTGTCTGCTGCTAAAAATATCCGAGAGTATTGAAAAATTATTTACGAGGAAGAGAAGTACAATGGCAATGACCATCACTGAGAAAATTCTTGCAAAACATTCCGGACGGAACAGCGTCCAGCCCGGAGACAATGTGTGGATCGACGTCGATGTGCTGATGACGCACGATGTGTGCGGACCGGGAACATTCGGCATCTTCAAACGCGAATTCGGCAGCGATGCCAAGGTGTGGGATAAAGAAAAACTTGTCGTCATTCCCGACCATTACATTTTTACCAAGGATATGCACGCGAATCGCAACATCCAGATTCTTCGGGATTTCGCGAAGGAGCAGGATCTTCCCCATTATTTTGATGTCGGAACATCCCGCTACAAAGGCGTGTGCCACGTTGCAATGCCGGAAGAAGGATTCACCCGTCCCGGTGAAGTGTTGTTTGGAACCGATTCGCACACCTGCACGGCAGGAGCATTCGGCGAATTCGCAACGGGAATTGGTAACACGGATGCGGCGTTCGTTCTTGGCACAGGAAAACTGTGGGTAAAAGTGCCGGAGACAATGAAGTTCGTTTTCGAAGGAAAGATGCCGAAATATCTGATGGCGAAGGATCTTATCCTTGCGGTGATCGGAAAGATCGGTGTGGATGGTGCTACCTACCGTGCAATGGATTTTGCCGGATCGACGATCGATGGGATGACGATGGAAGACCGGATGACGCTGTGCAATATGGTGATTGAAGCAGGCGGAAAGAACGGCATCTGTGCTCCGGATAAGATCACCACAGAGTATGTGCGTGCTCGCACGAATAAACAGTTTGAGTGTTTTCAGAATGACAGCGACGCAAAGTATCATTCCGTGCACCGGTTCAATGTGAGCGAGATCGAACCGACAATAGCGAAACCACACTCACCGGATAATAAAGCTGTGGTGAGCGAAGTGGCAGGGACAAAACTGGACCGCGCATATATCGGCAGCTGTACCGGCGGAAAGATCTCCGATTTCGTCGCAGCCGCGGAGATTCTGTACGGTGAGAAGGTAAAGATCGATACCTTTATTGTGCCGGCAACGACGGATGTTGCAAATCAGATTAAAACGCTGAAAGTGAAAGACAAGACCGTAATGCAGATCTTCGAAGAAGCGGGATGCCGCATCGGAGATTCATCCTGCGCGGCGTGTCTCGGCGGTCCATCAGACACATTCGGCCGGTTGAACGGAGCGGAAGTCTGCATTTCATCCACGAACAGAAATTTTCCAGGAAGAATGGGATCGAAAAAATCACAGGTGTATTTGGCATCGCCATACACAGTTGCTGCTTCCGCCGTGAAAGGTGTGATCACCAGTCCACGGGAATTTTTCTATTGATTCTCAGGTAAAAACGGAACAGTATTGTTTCTATCGATTCATCCTGGGAGTTCAATGAATAGAGTTTCAGAGTTGATTAGAAAGATTCGTTCGAGGTTTTTTCCGCTCCGCATGTCCGGTGTATCTGCAATCCGATCGTTCTGTGCAGGAAAAAAAGGACTCGAGATCGGCGGACCGAGTGCAATCTTCACCTGGAAAGGAAAAATCCCCATCTATCCGGTTGTTGGTTCGCTGGATGCATGTAATTTCAGCGGGACAACAATGTGGGAAGGTTCGATTGCAGAAGGAAATCATTTTCGGTTCCATCCGAAGAAGGCGCCGGGTTTCCAATATATCAGTGAAGCCAGCGATCTGTCGAGAATCGGCAATGAACAATATGATTTTGTGCTCGCATCGCACGTGTTGGAGCATTGTGCAAATCCGATCAAAGCACTTCGTGAGTGGGTTCGCGTGTTGAAAAATGACGGGTTACTGCTGTTGATCCTTCCTCATCGTGACGGAACGTTTGATCATCAGAGAAAGATCACTCCGCTTGATCATCTTCTGTGGGATCATCAACACGATACACAGGAGAGCGATGAGACGCATATGCAGGAGTTCATCGATACAATTGATCTTTCCATGACGGCGTATGGCAGCGACAGGAAAACGTTTGAAGAGCGGACACAAAAGAACATAGAGTATCGCGGAATGCACCATCATGTGTTTGATACGCCGGCAGCGATCCAGTTAGCCGATCAGGCAGCATTGCAGATCGAAAATGTTCAAACACTGCTTCCGTTTCATATAGTTATTGTAGCCCGGAAACAAGCGCAAAAGAATAACGACCAATGGCTGCAATCATCGGTCGCGTACAAACGAAAAAGTCCGTTTGCCTCGGACAGAGCGAGAATACGATAAAGAAGCTGTTCCCGATGTATTTTTCCCGTATATTTAAGGACGTTAACGATATGGGAACATTATGCGTTGGTATATCCGCTCTAAAATTCATAAAGCGACTGTAACAGAGGCAGACATTAATTATGTCGGCAGCATCACCATCGATGAAGATCTGATCGAACGGGTGGGGCTGCACGACGGTGAAAAAGTATTAGTCACCAGTAATTCCTCCGGCGCGCGGCTGGAGACATATGTGATCCGCGGAAAACGGCATTCCGGCGTCATTTGCATGAACGGCGCAGCGGCACACCTCATTAAAGTGGGGGAAGAGATCATTATTATGGGTTTTGAACTTTCCGATGTTCCGATAAAACCGACAATGATCCTGGTGGACAAGGATAATAAGTTTGTACAGTTTTTATAACAGGAAGTGAGTTAACACCGGACCTTCGGCGTGATCATCACTCCGAAGGTTTTTTATTTTAGGGGCCGGACAATTCGGTCGGCAATTGTCAATCATAATAAGAGATACCATGAAAGCGATCATCAAAGGCAAAGCGTTCGTTCTCGGGAACGATATCGATACGGATCAGATCATCCCCGCTGCACATCTGGTGTATAAGCTGGACGATCAGGACGAAAAGAAGAATTACGGCCGGTATGCATTTTCCGGGGTACCGATCGAACAATCGGGGCTGCCGCAGGGGAATATCCCGTTCATCAAAGAAGGAAACTGGGAAAGCGATTTCACCATCGTTATCGGCGGGAAGAATTTCGGCTGCGGCTCTTCCCGCGAGCACGCTCCGTTCGCATTGCAGGTGGCGGGAATCGAAGCAGTGATTGCCGAAAGCTATGCGCGGATATTCTACCGCAACTCTATCGACGGAGCGTTTGTTGCGCCGTTCGAAACATCGGTTCATCTGTCCAAAGAGGTACAGACCGGCGATGAGCTGGAATTGGATACCACGAGCGGTATCCTGAAGAATCTTACGCAACAGAAAGAGTATCAGCTGAAACCGCTGGGCGATATCGAGCACATTCTCCGGGGTGGGGGCATTTTTGAATATGCGCGCACTTCAGGGATGTTGAAAAAATCATAATGGATTCATTGTCACCGCGACTCTCGCGGAGAAAACGATACACATATGTTAAATAAGACTATCGCCATTATCGGTGCAGGAAATATGGGTACCGCGTTGCTGCGGGGCATCCTCAATGCAAAACTGACTTCACCGAAAAAGATCTACGCCAGCGGCACTCGCATCGAGAAACTGGAAAAACTTTCCGCGGAATACGGCATCAATGTCACGACCGACAATCGAAATGCTGCGAAGCATGCCGATATCGTTATCCTGTGCATCAAAGCGGCGATGATCCGCTCAGTGTTGGAAGAGATGCACAAAGTACTCCATAAGGATCAGTTGGTCATTTCCATTGCTGCCGGCGTTACAACGGAATCCATGGAGAAGATTATCGGCAGGAATGTACCGGTTATACGAAGTATGCCGAATATCGCTTCCACCGTTGGACTCGGCTCGACCGCAATCTCGTTCGGAAAACATGTTCACGCTACCCAGCATGATATAGCGATCAAAATCTTTGAAGCGGTGGGCGATGTGGTCGTTGTCGGCGAACAGCATCTTGATGCGGTCACAGGATTAAGCGGCAGTGGCCCGGCATATATTTACATGGTGATTGAAGCTCTCATCGACGGCGGTGTGAAGATGGGATTACCGCGCGATATCTCCACAAAACTTGCTATCCAAACGGTGCTGGGTTCGGCAAAACTGGTAAAAGAATCAAATGTCCATCCTGCAATTTTGCGGGATCAAGTGACCACACCGGGCGGGACAACGATCAATGCTATTCACGAGTTGGAATCGCATGGATTACGGTCAATGCTCATTGATGCGGTAGCAACAGCAACGAACCGTTCGAAAGAACTCTCGGAACTCATTAATAATAAATACTAGAGGATTGAATCATCGGTTCATTGATTCAATGATACAATGAATCAATGAAGGTTTTTTTATGAAAAAAGTAATTACAGTAATCCCCGGCGATGGAATCGGTCCGGAAGTTGTTGCCGGCGCTCTGCGTGTTCTGGATGTTGTCGGGAAAAAATTCAATCATACATTCACCTACCAAAACGCACTTGCCGGCGGAGCAGCACTGGATGCAACAGGGATTCCCCTTCCGGAAGAGACATTGAAGCTGTCGCGCGCCAGCGATGCGGTGTTGCTCGGTGCAGTCGGTGGTCCGAAATGGGATGCAAATCCGCAGCATTTGAAACCCGAACGGGCGCTGCTTGGACTCCGGAAAGAGCTGGGATTATTTGCGAATATCCGTCCCGCAAAAATTTACTCTGCCTTAGCGGATGCTTCGTCATTAAAGAAAGAGATCGTCGATGGAGTGGACATTATTGTCGTGCGGGAATTGACCGGCGGCCTCTATTTCGGCAAGCCGAGCGGATTTGAAACACGGAACGGCGAAGAAGTCGGATTCAATACTATGATCTACTCCGAATCCGAAGTGAAGAGAATCGCTGAATCAGCATTCGATATTGCACGAAAACGGAAGAAAAAACTCTGTTCAGTGGACAAAGCCAATGTGCTGGAAACATCACAGCTTTGGCGCAAAGTGGTTTTGCAGGTTGCAGAACGATTTCCGGATGTGGAATTGTCCCATATGTATGTGGATAACTGTTCTATGCAATTGATTCGTAATCCGAAACAGTTTGATGTGATTGTCACGGAGAATTTGTTCGGCGATATTCTCAGTGACGAAGCTGCGATGCTCACGGGATCGATCGGAATGCTTGCCTCAGCATCGCTAGGCGGCACGGTTGCAATGTATGAACCGGTACACGGCAGCGCTCCTGATATTGCGGGACAGAACAAAGCGAATCCGATTGCGACCATCGCGTCAGTGGCGATGATGCTGCGATATTCGTTCAATTTGGGAGCGGAAGCAGATGCAATTGAACATGCGATAGAACAGGTATTGCAAAAAGGATTCAGGACCGGAGATATCTATACCGCCGGAACATCATTGCTGGGAACGCGGGAGATGGCAGATAAAATCATAGAATTATTATAATGGAAAAGAGAAAAGTACTTATATGCTTACAATGAAATTCGGAGGAACATCGGTCGGTGATGTTCCGCGGCTGCAGGAAGTGACAGCAATCGTAAAAAAATTCATCGACAAACAACCTATTGTTGTTGCATCTGCAATGGGGGGATTGACGAATGTATTGTTGGATACTGCGCAAAAGGCAGTGGAACGTAAAACCGGCGAAGTGAACAATGCTATCGCTGCGATCCGCGAACGGCATTTGCAGATCGCCAATTCCCTTATCCAGGACTATCCCCGGCGCGCCGCGTTGATCAAAGAACAGGAAGAGTCGATGGATGAACTGACGAACCTGTATCACGGCGTCAGCTTGCTGAGAGAACTCTCTCCGCGGTCACTTGATGCTATCGCATCATTCGGTGAAATTCTTTCCTGCCGGCAACTTTCGGCGATCTTGGAAGAGAACGGTATCAAATCGCAATTTGTCGATGCGCGGACAATCATCCGCACGGACGATGCGTTCGGTGAAGCAGCGATCGATTTCAAATATTCCAACAAGGCTATTAGCCGCACGTTGACGCCGATCGTGCAAAGCGGCGCCGTTCCGGTTGTTACAGGATTCATCGCATCCACGGACGACGGGTTAACAACCACCATTGGCCGGAGCGGTTCGGATTACACCGGTTCCGTTGTTGGCGCAGCGATGAACAGCGAAGAGATTTGGATTTGGACGGATGTGGATGGTGTGATGACTGCCGATCCGCGTTACGTAAAAGGTGCGAAAGTGCTTCCCGAAATTTCCTACCGCGAAGCGGCGGAGATGAGTTACTTCGGCGCAAAGGTAATCCATCCGAAGACAATGGTTCCTGCAATCGAAAAAAGCATACCGATCCGAATTAAAAATACATTCAATCCGGAATATCCCGGCACATTGATCTCTGCAAAACCGACTAACGGCGGTTCCTCTGCGAAGACAGTCACTTCCATCGGCGATCTTGCTATCATCGCGATTGAAGGGAACGGAATGATCGGCGTGCCAGGTGTTTCTGCCCGCATATTCACGTCGCTTGCGCGGGCACAAGTGAATGTGATGATGATTTCGCAGGCTTCCTCCGAACACAACGTTTGCATCATTGTCCCGAAAAAGGATTGTGCCACCGGAGTCAGCGT
>JBAYJG010000059.1:0-13755 GCA_041665225.1 Bacteroidota bacterium | reverse complement strand
CGTTCGAGGTCAGCAGCACCAATACGCTTTCTCACTCTTTGCGAGTAGAAACTGCGATCTTCCATTCCAACTATCATAATCTGATCGAGCCGAATGTGCAGAGCGATACTGTGTTGAAAGCAGTTACGGTCAATTTCAAAAATCTGACGGAAGCTCGAATCCAGGGATTCGAAATAAGCATTCTCGCGCAATCATTGCAACGTACTCTGGCTATTGATCTCCATTACAACTATAATTGGGCGATCGATACGAGGACGAAATCCTTTCTGCGGTTTCGTCCCCGGCATATTGCAAGCTTGAATGCAGAATATCACTGGAACTCTCTGATATTCGGAATGGATTACCGATTCGTTAGCAGGATTGAAGCGATTGACAATACACTGGTGAATCTTGCCCCGATAAAGAACGGCAGTCAGCGTGTTGCAAACCATATTGTTGATGTCAGAGGGATTGCCGATCTGGCGGGATGGTCCGTACCGGTCCGCGCTTCACTGAATATCAAGAATGTGCTCGGGTATAATTATAACGAACTGATCGGGAATATTTCCCCTCCGCGTCATGTAGTTGTTTCCTTTGAAGGAATCATGTAGTGAATATATTGCAAGTCCTTTCCCAATTTGAAGTCACCGGTGCCGAAACTTTCGCTGCGACGCTTGCCGATACGCAGATTGCCAAGGGCCATACTGTTTATATTATTTCTGACAATTTTTATACGCCTACTGCAGCGACCGTCATTTCGCATCCCATCGGGAAAAGGGATCTGGCGCAGCGGTGGAAGAATGTTGCGTTCCTACAACGCTTCATCCGTGAAAAACATATTGATGTGGTTCATGCCCATTCCCGGGCAGCCAGTTGGGTCTGCTATTTTGCCACGCGTGGAGGGACGGTTCCGCTTGTTTCGTCGATCCACGGACGGCAGCATCTCCATTTTTCGTCAAAAATGTTTTCGGTATACGGTGAAAAACGTGTCGCAGTCTGCAAATCCATCTACGATCATCTGAATCATGATCTTTCCTATCCGCTGGATGTACTGTCGCTGGTGCACAATGGTATTGATCTGACGAAGTGGAAATTCAAGAAGCACCAGCCGCCGAAACGGAAAAAGAAGATCGTTTCGTTTGTGGGACGACTCTCCGGATTCAAAGGAGATACTCTTTTAATCATTGTCGAAAAGATCTTTCCCCGAGTGTTCGAACGCTATCAAAATGTGGAATTTCACATCATCGGCGGGATGAATGAAAAGAGCAAAATAATACCTGCAATTTCACGCACGAATACGGCCGTTGGGACGGAATTCATCATTGCCAAAGGATTCAGCAAAGATGTAGAATCGATCTACCGCGATTCGAACGTGATCGTCGGATCCGGCCGTGTGGCGATGGAGGCGCTTGCCTGCGGATCGCCGGTCATTTCCATCGGCGAATCGAATTATGTCGGCATCATTTCAGAAGAGACGAAGTCCGAAGCATTGATTACTAACTTCGGGGATTTGGATGCCCGGCGGCCGATCGATGTCGAACGGTCTGTCGATGCCATTCTATTTGCTCTGGAGCATCCCGAACAGATTTCCGGAGAGTGGGGAAGAAAATTCATTGAAGAAAACTTTGAGATCAATGCAGTTTCCGGTCAAATGAATGCAGTCTATACGGAAGCGATCGCAAAAAAGAAGGGAATCGAAGAAATTCCGATACTTGCCTATCATCAAGTCGGCTCAACTGCACATTCACAAATGAAAACGGACGCTGCCGTACAGTTTCACGATCTGTTGCACAGTTCCGATCTTTTCGGGAATGAACGAGCCGGAATCAGTCCGGGAAACGAACGATCGATCGATGTGAAGGAATTTGAAGCGCAATTGATGTTCCTGCAACGGAATGGATTTACTTCGTTGACATTCAACGATATGAAGCGGATCGTCGCTTGCGAACGACCGTTGCCGGAGCGGCCGATTGTTCTTACCTTTGGCCCTTCCGAAGCAAATTATCTCCATGCGTTCCCATTGTTAAAAAAATACGGATTCACAGCGCTGTTCTTCCTTCAAACGGATTTCTCAAAGGAGGGAGAGCATCCATTCATAACGCTGGACCAGGCAACAGAATTATCGAAAAGCGGTTATGAGATCGGTTCGGCATCCTTCAGCAATCCAAAAATGAACCTACAGTCGGATGAAGAACTTGAGAAGGAGATTCTTGGTTCAAAAACGCTGTTGGAAAAGAAGTTGAAGCTGCCGATACGTTCTTTTGCGTACCCAAACGGATTTGTCAACGAAAAGATCAAACGGATCGTGAAGGAATCGGGTTATGAATTTGCTGTCGCATTGGATGAAGGACGAAGGAACTTTTGGACTGACCTACTGAAGATCCGCAGGATTCAGATCTTTTCGGGGGCGTCAAAATTCTCGTTTTGGAAAAAAACTTCAGGAAAGTATCATTGGTCTAAGTATGTTTATTGATTCGCACTGCCACCTTTTTTATCAAGATTATAACGAAGATCTGAATGAGGTCATCCATCGCGCACACGAGGCGGGAGTGGATACATTTATCGTCCCTGCAACAAATTATGAAACAGCACTACAGGCGATTGCACTTGCCGAACGGCATTCGTCAATTTTTGTTGCCGTAGGGTTTCATCCGCTGGACCTTAAAGACTATTCCGATGAGCGTCTGGAATTATTGGCGGAATTGTCCTCACATCCTAAAGTTGTGGCGATCGGAGAGATTGGCATCGACTATTTCTACGATAGATCGCCACGGGAGTATCAAAAAGAGATTTTCTCCCGACAAATCGAACTGGCGATTAGAAAGGATTTGCCGATCATCGTTCACACCCGTGATTCCGTGCAAGAGGCGATCGATATCGCAATTCGTTTTTCCGTCCAACATCCTGGATGGAAAAAAAGCGGGAAGAGAGGGGTGTTCCATTGTTTTACCGGAGATGCACAACAGGCTCAAACACTTTTTGATAATGGCTTTCTCGTCTCTTTTCCCGGTCCTGTGACATTTAAGAAGTCAACGATGCCGGATGTTATTCGTCAGATTGGGCTTGACCATATCATGGTTGAAACCGATTCGCCATATCTCACTCCTGTTCCACACCGCGGTAAACGCAATGAGCCGTCCTATATTCCGCTGATTGCTCAAACGATAGCGCAAACACTGAATGTTTCCATCGAAGAAGTTGGAAAGCGAACCACCGCAAATGCGAAATCACTTTTTCACCTTCCATAATTATCAGGACATACTTATTATGATGCGGCGTATTTTTCCGACAACACATTGTGTACACTATGCGAAGTTATGGATGCTCATTATTGCAGCGGCAGGTTTGCAAGCACAAACACAGCAACTCGAAATAGATTATACAATCCGCCTGTTGCAGGATCAACGGTCGGGACGATCCGAAGCACTGCTTTCATATCTTTCTTCCGGTAGCGCGAAGGAACGGGAATCTGCATTATTAGCACTGTCAAATATTCAGGACACGTCGACCGTGGATCAGATCATTCCCTTGCTGAGCGATGAATCGGCAAGCGTTCGTTCAATGGCTGCTTTTGCATTGGGAATGATCGGCAAACCAAAAGGGACTGCGCTTTTGTTCAGGCGATTATCCGTCGAACGGGATGAAAAATGCGTTGCGGAAATCTTTAATGCCATTGGACTTTCCGGAACACAGGATGATCTGAAAAAAATGATCAATCAAACCGAGGATTATAAACCGGAATGGAATCCTTTTGTTGCACAGGCGATTGTCCGATTCACGAACCGGAAAATCAAAGATGTTGCGACTGCACGGTATGCGGTGACATTGTTGAACGATAACAAAAGCATCCTGAATGCTGCATATGCACTCATGAGGATGAATGATACCGTCATTATCAACACCTATAAGGAACAGATTCACCGTTTGATGAATAATGCTTCACCCTTGCTGCGGATGTGGGGTGCAACAATGCTGGGTGCTGCCAACGATCCGATTTCACTAAAAAAACTGATCCGAAGCGCTCAGGCAGATAAAGACTGGCGTGTTCGTGTGAATGCCATTCGTGCCGTAAAAATGAAACGGGAGGCTAAAGGAGAGTTGCTAAAACTGTTTGTCGATAAGAATTTGCATGTTGCGCTGGCAGCAGTATCGTCCTATGATATGATGACGGAAAAGGACACACAATTTATTGATAGTGTACGGATGGTTGAAATTCTGAAATCCAATACGACTGCCACTGCCGTGAAAGACAATATCCGGAAAATCGTGGCAAAACGGATGGGGGAGCGTGCTCTTCCATTAATCGATGGCTGGAAAGGGGAGAGTGCCATCAGTACAGCAGAACGTGTTCATGCATATGGCGAAACTCGTTCTGTGAACGCCGTCCCAATAATCAAAGAAGCGATCCGTCAGTCAGGGAATTCCCTTGTATTAATCGCCGGAATCGAAGCGTATCAGTTGATTGCTCAGAATAACAGTGAGTCAGTGCAGAAGGATTTTTTAAAGACAGCAACGCTGTTGTTCGACAAGCGGGATGCCGGCATTTCCTATTCTGCTGCAATCGCATTTCAGGATACATCGTTCGGGAAAGAGATCCGCAAGATCTATCTCTCCGCATTGTATAGCGCTTACCGATCGATGAATGCCGCCGCCGATCTTGAACCGATGGTAGAGCTTCTGAACGTCTTTGCCGACATAGCCGACACAACGGCGTTACCGGTGATCGAACAGGGACTAGCAGCTCAGGATCGTGTGATACGAACCGCGGCAGAAAAAGCATATACCGCCATCACAGGAAATCCTTCGCCTGTTCGTTTTATCAAAAACCCCGATGAATACAAACCATTCTTCCAAAATGAAGATTTGGAACTGCTGAAAAAATATTCCGGCGCCGATGTCTTTACATCACGGGGCAAGATCAGGATCGTTTTCGCAAAGGAAGCTGCTCCGTTAACTGTTCTAAACTTTATTCTCTTGGCTCAAAAGAAATTCTATGATGGACTTTCCTTCCATCGAGTGGTCAGCAATTTTGTGATTCAGGGGGGCGATCCGCTCGGAAACGGGAGCGGAGGACCGAACTATTCCATCCGGACAGAAGTGCATCCATCAGCAACATACCGGACCGGGGCAGTAGGTATGGCAAGCGCAGGGAAGGATACGGAAGGTTCACAATGGTTTATCACACACAGTCCCACGCCACATTTGGATTACCGTTACACTGTTTTTGGATATACATCCGATGGGAAGGTGGTCGATACGATCATGATCGGAGACACCATCGAACGGGTGGTGCTCTTTTAGCTGAGCACGAGTAAGAAAAAAAAGGCGGCCATGGCCGCCTTTTTTTATTCATACTAAAGGTGTATTATTTAAAGCTCTCCACAGCACCTTTTACTGTATCGTGCAATTCAATCACTTTCGCAACTTTGGTGATTGTGAAGACTTGAACGACCTTTTCTGTTGCAGAAGCAATCTTCAGGTTGCCGCCTGCATTGCGCATGGTGGTCACTGCTCCGATCAACATGCCGAGTCCGGAACTGTTCATCAGCGATACGCCGCCCAGATCGACGACGATCTGTTTCTTCTTGGCATCGAGCAGTTTATGCAGTGCACTGTTCAGTTCGGATGCTTCCGGTCCGCCGAGCATACTTCCTTCCATGCGGATAACGGTGACGTCATTCATTTCTTTGGTTGAGAACTTCATAATTTTCTCTCAAAAAGATGTGATTATTTCTTCAATACTTTCCGTTTAGAAAAATCCAGCACCAGCGAACTTGCTACGTAGATCGTCGAATATGTTCCCAGGATCGTTCCAATGAAGAATGTGAAGGCAAATCCGCGATTGACTTCCCCTCCGAAAATCACCAAAACGATCAGCACGAGGAATACCGTTCCATTCGTGATGATCGACCGGCTCAATGTTTCGTTGACAGACCGGTTGATGATTGATTCGAGATCTTCCGTTTTATGGATCTTCAAATTCTCTCGAACGCGATCGAATATGACCACCGTATCGTTAATAGAAAATCCGACCAGTGTCAAGAATGCAGCCATGATGTTTTGATCAATCTCTAGGTTAAGATAGGGCGATAGTCCGTTCAACAGTACGATGATGCCGAATGTTGCGATCACATCATGAAATAGTGCGACAACGCCAGCGAGACCGTAGATAAATTGAAACCGGAATCCGACATAGAGCATAATGATCAGCATTGCTGAGAAGACTGCATATACTGCATTCGTCCGCAGTTCAGCGCCGATCTTCGGACCGATTTTATCTTCCTTCAGAATCTTGAAAGGGTTATTCGGGAACTGTATCGCCAATTGTTTGCGAATATTGTCCAATGCAGTTGTTCCCTGACTCTGCTCTGCAGTACGGATCAGGATATCCTTGGGTGATCCGAATACTTTTATTTCGCTGCTGTTGTACCCTGCTTTTTGAACAGCATCACGTACTTCGGAGATTGCTGGTGGATTTTCGAATCGGACGAGAACCTCTGTGCCGCCGAGGAAGTCGATCCCGAAGGAAACTCCGCGAACGAACGCACCGATCAAGCCGATGGCAATCACTCCGATCGAGATTGAATACCAGATTTTCCTGGATTTCATGAAATTGATATTTGTCTTTTCTAAAATTCTCATGCGAGTATAGCTCCTAAATCTTATCCAAAATTGATGTCAGTGGTTCCGCGGTCGACCATGATGTCGAACACCACGCGTGTAATAACGATAGCCGTGAAGAGGTTAGCCGTCACACCCATCATCAGAGTCAAGGCAAAGCCCTGAACGGGTCCGCTGCCGAACTGATAGAGCACGATACCCGAAAAGAGTGTTGTGATGTTCGAGTCGAAAATAGCACTGAATGCTTTATCATACCCTGCATCGATGGACGCACGCAATGTTTTGTGTGTCGCCAGTTCTTCGCGTATGCGTTCAAAGATAAGCACGTTGGCATCCACTGCCATACCGATGGTGAGCACGATACCTGCAATACCTGGAAGGGTAAGTGTGCCGCTGAACGCCGCAAGAATTGAGAAAATGAACAGTGTGTTAATGAACAATGCAATGTCGGCCACGAATCCACCGCTGCGGTAATAGAAAATCATGAAACCAAGGATCAATGCCAATGCAAGTATGACTGAATTCGTGCCAGCATTAATGGAATCTTCGCCAAGCGACGGTCCGACACTGCGCTGTTCCATAATTTCCACAGGGGCAGGGAGGGCGCCCGCTTTCAGGACGATCTCCAGCAGCCGTGCTTCATCGATATTTTCCATCCCTTCAATCTGCGAACGTCCGCCGGTGATTTTCCCGCGGATATTTGGCGCGGAGAAGACTGCATCGTCCAGCACGATCGCCATGCGCTTGTTCACATTCGCGCCGGTAATACGTGCCCACTCGCGTGAACCTTCGTTATTCATTTCCATGGTCACGATCGGCTGATTGAAACTTGGATCGATCGTTGCCTGTGCATTAACGACGACACTTCCGGTCAGTTCCGGTGTCTTCTTCAGTCCGTAGAGTGAATAATATTTCACTCCTTCGCTAATGAAGAGATGTTTCGAAGAGAAGTAGAACGCCATGTCGGCCGGCATCAATTTCTGCACATCAGGACGCGCCAGCAGGCGATTTACTTTATCTTTGTCATTTTCAGAGACATACGCTTCGCCGCTCCCTTGTTGATTCGGACGTGCCAGGAAAAGGAAAGGATGTTCTTTTTTGAGTTGTTCCGGTGTTTTTTGGGCATCAGAAATTGACGATGCACCTGTATCCGATGTATTCGTTAAAGCAGATAAGGTGTTCTTTTGCTGCTTTGATGACTGCTTGGACGAATCGAACGTGCCAGTCGAATCGCTATATCCTTTTCCCGCAAGATATTTGTCGATGGCATCCATCGTCTTATAGATGATCTCGGGGTCTTTCATCAATTTGAATTCCAGCAATGCGGTACCTTGCAGCAACTGGCGAACTTCATCTTCCTTCGACACGCCCGGAAGTTCAACAATGATCCTTCGCCCGCCTTGTTTTTGGATTGCCGGTTCCGATACGCCGTATTGATCCACGCGGTTACGAACGATTTCCATAGCGCGGTCGACAGCCTTATCAGTTTCATCCTGCAGTCGTTTTAAGACCTGATTATTATCTTCACGCAGACTTCCGTAATACCGGCTTAATCGGATCTGTTTCGCTTCGAATGCACGCTGGAACAATGTGATGATGCTTTCATCGCTGGTTTGTGCTTCTTTCGTGACTTCCGCCATAATCTGGGCGAATTGATCATCCTTATTTTTTGCGATCTGCTCGAGCATCTTTAATACGTTTACTTCCATGACGACGCGCATCCCGCCTTGCAGGTCCAAACCGAGTTTGATCCGTTTTGATTTCGCATCGCGAATGGATACTTCATTGTCTGCGACATATTTGGCACTGTCTTCGCCGATCCGGGATGTCAGTTCCTTTTCGAAATGATAAGCTTGGTAGGTGGGGAAGAGAAAGTAGAGTGCTAAACCAAACGTCGCAACAATTACAAACAACTTACCGCGATTTTTTTTCACAAATAAACCTCCGCAAAATACAGGTGTTGTTGAATTAAAAGTAGTACAAGAACCATGGACGAGAA
The DNA here is from genome assembly GCA_041665225.1 of Bacteroidota bacterium. Taxonomy (GTDB): domain Bacteria; phylum Bacteroidota; class Ignavibacteria; order UBA10030; family UBA8401; genus UBA8401. Next base: position 5,156 of record JBAYJG010000059.1, on the reverse strand, counting down.
CCGCGATCCGAATACGAACAAGAATCCTCGTCCATAGCTCAGGGACAAAAATATAACGCAAAACCGCTCTAAAATCAACGAAAATTTACCCGATTGTCATATCTGCTTCGTTGTTATTCTACCGATAATTTTCTACTTTGTGCCAGTCGTGCAACTTTTCACCGCAGAATCCGAAATATTTGGACGGCAATTCACCCAATAATTATTAATGCGCCTCAGAAAAATTCTGCTCCTAACCGGAGCGTTCATACTTTCCGTTGTTGTCTTCATCCTTAACGCTGCCACGAAGAATGTCGATCTGGACACCTCCTTTCTTCAGCACGTGCGTACTGTCTGCATCCTGTTATCCTTTACTGCAATTGCACTCTACCTGAACATCACCAAAAAAGAAAAACAGCGGGGAATCGTTCAGGGAATCGGTGCCGTCTCGATTGTAGCCGGTATCTTTCTAGCAATCTATCTCGTCATCAGTTTTCTACCGCTAAAGGGATTTGAAACTAGGGATCTGACCCTATTCCCGCGAGATTATCAAACAATCTTTTTCTCTTCCGTGTTCAGCATTGTTGCGGGTATTTATGCCATTGTTTCGCTGCTCTCTATAAAAGACCTCGTCCTGTACAAACGGAAAAAAACGACGCTTCGGAATTTTGTCATTCTCATCGGCAGTATCATTACCGCTTCCTGTTCGCAATTGCTGAACAAGCCGCTGGAAGAGTCAATCGTCAGCGGCATTTTTACGGGAATTGCAGTTCTCATGATCATAACGAATTCCTTCCGGCTTGCATGGATCGCGTATCTCCCGCGAAAAGAAAAGATCTATTCGCTTTTATACTCTCTGCTGTCATTCTTCGGCTTTCTGGTGATCCTTGTCGTATTTTCTCAGGAAGCGGGATGGGCAGAGAAGGGGATCCATTATTACAGTTCGGCATTATATACGTTTGTCCAACTGACATCGATCTTTGGCGCCGTTTATTTCGGCATGTCGTTCAGCAGCACATTATTTCATCTTCCTACTGCGGAAGCGTTCGACCGCAAACAGACCGAGATTAGTTCGCTGCATAATTTGAGCCGTCTTATCAATCAGGTGTTCGATCTGAAAGATCTGGCGGAGACCGCCACAAAAATGACGACGGAAGTTGTGCAGGCAACAAGTGTTTGGTTGGAGATCATACCGACCGAAGGTTCGTTCCATAAGAGCGGATTGATGTCCCACCGGAATATCGATGAGCGGGAAATTGAAGCGATCCTTGCGGGAAACGAACAATCCGTCCGGAAGATTGTGTGTGATACGAAAAAAGTATTGATGATCGACGACGTCAGTTCCGATAAAAGAACAAAGCATCTGCAGAAAATGAAAAAGGTCGGTTCGCTGCTGGTTGTACCGTTGCTATCGCATCAACAGGTAATCGGCATTCTCTATGCAACCAAAGAGATTGACTTCGGTTTCGATCAGGACGATGTCGATATCCTTTCCGGATTCGCTGATCAAGTAGCGATCGCCATAGAGAACGCACGGTTGATTGAAAAGTCATTTGAGAAGGAACGGCTGCAACGGGAACTGATGCTGGCACAAGAAATGCAAAAACGTTTATTGCCGCAGCAATTGCCGGTGTTCGACACGGTGGATATGAAAGCAGTCTCGTCCCCTGCGCTGGAGGTAGGTGGGGATTATTACGATTTCGTCCAGATCAACAGTGACACCGTCGGTATTGTTATCGGCGATGTTTCGGGAAAAGGGGTCGGCGCGGCTTTCTATATGGCGGAAGTGAAAGGAATCTTCCAGTCGCTGGCAAAGATTTTCCCATCGCCTCGGGAATTCATGATCAAAGCGAACGAGGCGCTCGTGTCGAGCATCGACAAGCGTTCGTTCATCAGTTTGATCTATGCGACGATGAATATCCGCACTGGCGAAATGACCGTTGCGAGAGCGGGGCATTGCCCGATATTGTTTATTTCATCCACGGCGAAAGAGTATCTACGTCCGCAGGGGATCGGCCTGGGGATCAAGACCGGGAAGATCTTCGATGAGACCATCGAAGATAAAAAAATCATGATGAAAAGTGGCGATGTCTGCGTATTTTATACGGACGGCGTCACAGAATCCCGGTCATCGTCCGGCGATGAGTTCGGATATGAACGGCTGCTGGATGTTGTTGCATCAAACAAGCACCGTACCGCTGAGGAGATCAAGGAAGCGATCATCCAAACAGTGTGGAATTACACCGATGCGCAGGGATATCACGATGATCTGACAATCTTCGTTGTGAAGTGGTTATGACCCTTAAATTTTTCTAACGGCGGAACAAAGTTGAATACAAACCGTTTATCCTATGAGGAGCAGGTATGAGCGATTTCAAAGTCACTATTCGATCGAGAGACAATAATATCCATGTCATGGAGCTGAGAGGCTATCTCGATGCCCATACGACTCCCGTGCTCGAAGAGTCGTTCCAACAGCTGCTGAACGACAAACGGTATCGTCTCATCGTCAATTGTAAAGAACTGACGTACATCTCCAGCGCCGGTTTGGGAGTGTTCATGGCCTTCATTGAAGATGTCCGTGCGAACAACGGTGATATCAAGCTCTCCGATATGTCGCCGAAAGTGTTCAATATCTTCGATCTCCTAGGATTCCCAATGCTCTATGATATTGTCAAATTTGAAGAAGAGGCAGCGCAAAAATTTGAAGTGAAACAATAAGATCTTCCGAAGCAGCCATCATGGCACACTCATCAACATATCGATCCACCATTTCGATTCCGAGCCAAACGGAACGATTGAACGACGTGCGGGAATTCGTCTCGGGACTGGCGCGTCTGCATGGATTCGGCGATGATGACGTCAACAAGATCACCATTGCAGTTGACGAGGCATGCACTAACATCATCAAACATGGATACGGGTACTCTCCCGACCACAGTATCGAAGTCGAAATTATTCGGAAAGGAAACGACTTTGAGATCGTGATCTCCGACAAAGGAAAACAATTCGATCCCAACGCGATCCAGACACCGGATATGAAAGATTATCTGCAGCATTACCGCCGGGGCGGTCTTGGCGTGTATTTGATGAAACGGATCATGGACAAAGTGGAATTCGACCTGCACCGCGACAGGAATGTCTTGCGGATGATCAAAACACTCCAATAATTTTGTGACCCAACAATCCCACACATCACGTTCAGAAACTGAATTGCTCGCACTTTTTGAATTCAGTCAGGTGGTAAACTCCTCACTCGACCTTTCCGTGATCCTCGATACACTGTTGCTGACGGTAATGGGAAAACTTCTTACAACCAAAGCAGTCGTTCTGTTGAAAAACGAGCAGAAGAAATTCATCATGGTGAATAGGAAGGGGATTCCTAAAACCAGGATGCGTCTGGAATTTGCCCTACCGGTGCTTCGCCGTATGAATATCCGAGTGGATAAACATTTCTCTGCCGGTCTATCGGATGTAGGAGTGAATCTTCTTTTCCCCATTATCTCACAGGAACATGTGATCGGATACCTTGGAATCGCGGAGCATCCGAATCGTCCGATCACTAAGGAGCAGAACAAGTTTGCTGCAACGCTGATCAGTATTTCGGCTACCGCCATTGAAAAGGGATATTCCTTCAGCGAAATCAAATCCATCAACCGAACGCTGGATGAAAAGATCCACCAGTTGAAAACGCTGTTCGAATTGGCAAAAGAGTTTGGCGGGATCCTGGAGCGGGATAAACTCCTGAAACTGTTTTCGTTGACACTGATGGGACAGGTGGGCACAAGCCGGTATGCTATCTGTCTGAAATCCGGGAAAAGTATTTATTCGAAGATCTCCAGTGACTATCTGGAGACGGATAAATCGGCCATCTTTGAACTGGTGAAAGCGCCGCTCTCGGTTACTGCTATTCCGGAACGGAAAAAGTACGATGTACTCCGTAGTCACCTGGCGAAAGAGAAGATTGTTGCGCTTGTACCGTTGCAGGTGCAGAACGAAGTCCAGGGAGTTCTTTGTTTAGGCGAACGGTTACGGGGAGGTGCCTATTCAGAGAGCGATTTGGAATTTATTTTCTCTCTTGCGAACCTTGCATTCGTCTCTCTCGAGAATTCACGCCTCTTCAATGAAGCGATCGAAAAGAAAAAATTGGAGAGTGAACTGCTGATTGCGCGGGAGATCCAGCAGGGACTGTTGCCGCGAACGCTTCCCGACATCCCCGGATTCGATATTGCCGCGTTGAACATTTCCTCCAAGCAGGTTGGCGGAGACTATTACGACGCCATACCAACGGACGACGGCAGATTCATTATCGCCATTGCGGATGTGTCCGGGAAGGGAACACCCGCATCATTATTGATGGCGAATGTTCAGGCGACTGTTCATGCTCTTGTCCCGTTCAACCTTCCTCTCTCGACTGCTACGGCACGCATCAACGACCTGATTTACAGGAATACCGGCTCGGATAAATTCATTACATTTTTCTGGGGTACACTGGAACCGGGGTCTCGAAACTTCCGCTATGTGAATGCTGGGCATAATCCTCCGTTTGTCTTACGCAAGGACGGAAGAATCGAACGGTTGACCGACGGCGGATTGATCCTTGGGATCATGAACACGATGGTACCGTATGAAGAAGGGAGCGTTACATTGCAATCCGGCGACAGCGTCATTCTGTTCACGGACGGCGTCAGTGAGGCGATGGACATCGACGGGATTGATTATACCGAAGAGCGGCTGGAGCAGTTCGTAAAAAAACAGAAAGGAAGATCAGCGGAATCTATCCTGACAGAGATTAAAACGGAAATCCAGCGTTACAGTACTGGAGCGCCGCAATCCGATGATATCACACTGGTGGTACTCAGGGCGCGGTAAGTCATCGCCGGCTGTTCCGCGGTCCTTTTTTGATTTCCGATTCCTCTTTCGTATTTTCCCCCTATGCAAAATCGCATCGAATATTTCTTCTTCCGAATTCTCTTCATTATCATCAGACTATTCAGTTTCCGCTCCGTGCAGCGGATGGGAACCGCATTCGGAGGATTCATCTATTCTGTGGTCGGGTTACGGAAGTCGCTTGTGCTCGATAATCTGCGCCATGCGTATCCTGCAAAGAACGAGACAGAAATCCGCGAGATCGCCAAAGCGTCCTACCGTAACCTCTTTACCGCCTATTTCGAGAT